>NZ_JAUBTX010000068.1:0-19425 GCF_036705185.1 Microcoleus sp. B4-D4
TTTTCGGTTAAAATCCCAGGGACTTTTTGGCTCTGATCGGGGAGCGTCCCTGTTCCAAAACTGTCCGAAGTATTGAAGTAGAAAACGAAGCGGTAGCGAATTACCTGGAAGATTTATTAATTCCAGCAATGGCGGCCCAAAAAACTTTTTATCGCCAACTAAATTTAAGAGATAGAATTCTAACACTACCGTTAATGATGGCCTCCGTATTAAGTTTATTATGGCGAGACGTAGCAGGAGTAACAGAATTAACCAGATTATTAAAGAGAGAAGGCTTTTTATGGTGTCAGCCACAAGAAATTAGCCAACAAGCATTATCACTCAGATTTTTAACTTTTCCAGCTATTTTGTTTGAAAAAGTATTTAAAGAATTACTACCTCATTTTCGACAAAAATGGTTGATGAGAAAGTCGAGACTATTACCAAATAGCGTACAATTTGCCTTAAAAAACTTTGAAAATATCTGGATAGCAGACGGCTCAACATTAGAAGCATTATTTCGGAAACTAGAAAGTTTATCAGATGTTCCAATTGGTCAATTAGCCGGGAAAATGGGAGTAATAATAGACCTAGTAACTCATCTTCCTTTATAAATTTGGTTTTGGACAAATCCGAAACAAGCAGATACCCATTGGGAAGAAGATTTACTAAAAACAGTTAAGCCAAAAACTTTGCTGTTACTGGATAGAGGGTTCTATCACTTCTGTCGGGGCGACAAGTCGCCTATAACGCTGATAGAATAAGCCTCATAGCTCTTATGCCTTGTTGATAATTAGGTAGTTTATGTGGAGACAAAGACATTAATTCAACAACAACCTGCCAATTACTAGACATTGAATCGACCCATGATTCACCCGCCTCGTCCAATATAAAAAGTGCTATGTCTAGCATATTTTCTGTGGCTTTCTGTTTTTCTGCCTAGATATTCTTGAACTTGCTTTGATTTAATATCTATCCCTTGAATGATACTCTTTAAGTATGATAGCGATAGCAAAATTAATAATTTACTCAATCGGTCGCCCGTTAAATTAGTCTTCTCTAGGTTATAGCCTCCGCCTTTAAAATCTCTAAACATTTCTTCAATTCCAAATCTTTTTGCATAAGCATCAACTGCGGCTTGTATATCTGCCAAGTTGGTCAGAATATACCAAGGTTCTTCTGTGGTAAAATTTCGATATTTACCCAGCCACTTACCGGCTTTATTAAACCCCGTAATAGGTGCTGTTTTTCTCATCGTTACTTATTGATTGAAAAAGCTATTTCCTGGCTCTAATCCTAGCATTTTTAGTTCAGCCCATAACTCCTCTTCAATCTTGATACAAACATTCTTTTTTAGTCGCAAACAGAAATGTACTTTCTTCTCCCTCAGCCAGTTGGCGAGGGTAACGCTACAAAATTCACGATCTCCTAACACTATCAATTTATAATCTGATAAAGTGGCAAATACTGGCGTTAATACGAATTGTTGATTTTCTAATGTGCTGTTTCCTTGTTTGTCAAGCATTTTCCAATAAATAGGAATAGCTCTTTTTCGCCAAATCATGCTGACCATCAAAATATTATTGGATTGCCATTTGGTTCGGTCTATTGCTAAATATACAACCTTATTCTGTTTGACAGTACCTTTAATCCAACCAATTACCAGTGACAGCCAAATATTATCTAGAACCCATTCATCGTCCGATAAAAATCTCTGAACTTTTTTTATTCTACTTTCAAATTTAATGGGCATCGCTAGTTTTGTCGCTATGCTTTCTAATGTGACTTCTTTAATCGATTGCACTACTTGAATCAATAAAATTGTCAATAAGTAATTAGAACGTGTCAGCTTTTCTGACAAATGGGCATGATATAATTCTGGTATCATTTAATTGTTTTTGGGTAAGAAGCTTTCTTACCCTATCTTTTTTGAGGCGATTTGTCTAGGATTGCCTCAGAGTCTGTTTTTCAGGCGACTTGTCGCCCCGTCAGCTATCACTTCGCTTTTTGGTCAAAATTAATTGAGCAAGAAATTGGATTTATCACTCGAATTAAGAAAGGTGAATCTTATCAAGTAAAACGGGTATTAACCAATACCTATGATGTTAAAGACCAGATAATTCAGATAGGTGCAGGGACAAAAAAGACACCAAGTTTGACTATAAGATTAGTACAAATTTGCTCGAAAAATAGCTGGCGTTCTTATCTGACGAGTATCCGAGAACCCGAAATATTGCCCCCATATGTAGTGGCAGATTTATATCAAAGACGCTGGCGAATTGAAGACGCCTTTTGTCTAGTAAAGAGACTCCTAAATTTAAGTTATTTATGGACAGGTTCTGTCAACGGAATCCAGCTCCAAATCTGGGCTACCTGGCTATTTTATGCGGTTATGGTAGACTTAGGGGATGCCGTTGCAGATGAATTAGGAGTGCCAATTGAACGTGTTTCATTAGAAATGATTTATCGGGGAATGTATCATTTTTCTGTGGCCTATCAAAAAGGATTAGCTTCTGACCTCGTTAAGTATTTTGCTGACGAGAAAAATCAAGATTTAGGGATTGTTAAGCGACAACGAAAACCTCAGATAAGGCTAATTATTTCTCCTTTCCCTGGAACTCAAAGAAGTCCCGAACAATTTTTTTTAAATAATAAAGGAACAAATGGAGTCATATTTTAATTGGTATCTCGGTAAAAAAATGAGTAAGATTACTCATTGACAACAGTGCTTTTAGCTTAACTTGTGAGTAATGGGTAGGGAACATTTACTAGGATATCTTCGTTGGGAATACCAAAGCCATTAGGTTCAGTAGTATTTTTCCAAACTATCCCATGACACCGCAGACTTTTACTTTGATTGTTGATAATTTCTCGAACGTTCAATTGTCACAAATCGCGCAGCCTTCTCAAGAGAGATGCTAGATACTTAGCATCTCTACCGCCAATTGAAAACTTATCTTTATCATCCTGATAATACCTAAAGGAAAAACTAATTCCTTCCGGTATTTTGACATCTAGACGATTGATGCTAGATAAAGATTGCTGGCGGCGTAGATCTGCTTTTTTAATTTTCTTCGATGACACGGGTTTTGTAAAATTCTCGCATTAATTCCTTCGTAATAATAGCATGAGAAGGCTCATCTTTTGGCAACCTACCTCTAGCTTTAATCCAAGGGTCTTCGCGGCGCACCATCAATTCTAACTCATAGGCATCCAGAAAGAAATACTCGTCGGACAACTCATCTAAAAACTCTTGTACTTTTTCGGGAAATTCGGGTTTTTCGACTTCTTTGAGAATTGGCTTCCAGTCAAATTGTTCTTTGTATTCGTAAAATAAAGACGGAATAGTCGGCCCGTGCACCCAAGCTTCAAAATCTTCATCAAACAGCGGTGTATCCTCAAATGCTAAATACCATGCTTGGGCATAGTACAATAGTTTTTGTAGCTTGTGGTTGCTGAGATAAGAGCCGACATCATTGGCAAACCAGATGTAGTAATCTGCGAGTTGGGAGGCTGTTGTGACTGTAGTTATTGTGGTCATACAACTCGAATCAATATGTTTTGTATTCTATGATAGCACAGTCTTAGGTTTTATAATTTTTGTGTAATGCTCAATAGGCTATGATATGTTTGTTTGCAGTTCAGTTTTTCTCAGGTAAAGTTAAAGTTGATTTTTGATGAAGGTAGGCAATTAGAGATTGTGCAAGCAATTGAGCGGGTGAGAGACGGAATTTTCTGGAAACTTGGAAAAGCAATGTCTCATTTACTCAAAAGGATTAATTTACGTCATTTAGGGCCGGATGCGACCCTTGAAGAATATAATGGAGTTATCAGTTTAATTGTTAGGGATGCTGATGCTAAAGTTTATCTGTATGTCTACGGAGAAACGTTTTATCCGACAGTTACCAGCAGTGTAAACAACACAATATGGCTGGTAATGATGGGCTTGGATGGATTTTTAGAAACGGCTTTTCCTCCAAAGGAACCGGAAAGCTACCTGGCTAATTCAATGTTTATTTATGTAGGTTTAGTTAAGGATTTGTTATGAATACTTTGGTGAAAAACTATTGTGTAATGGTAGAATTTCCTGATGTGAGTGGGGCTGAACATTTAGAAATGTTGCAACTTAGAGATGAGTTGGCAAAAGTTGAATCTCAACTGAGTGATGAAGAGAAAGGTTTATTAGCAAATGCCGATCGACGGTTAGTTGAACAAGCAAGGGAGTTTTATCAGGAGTTGTCGAGATTTGTAGATTTAACCCAGAAGCGCAAATTTGAGGAGATTACACCTCAGCGTTGGTGGTGGTATTTGGATGTTTTGGCATTGTTGCCGAATTTGAGGAAACAAGAGTTGACAAGCGGTGTTGTTTGAAATGTTTATTCATGGTCGATGTTTGTTAAGTGCGATCGTCGAGTTTTGATATACTGCTTCATTACAGGTGACAAAGTGTAAAGATTTTCCTGTTTTTCTATCAAGCAGCGCCGCGATAGAGAGTGCAATGCGTTTAGCAAATATGATGATGATATTTGTCCATGTTGTAGCAATTTGGCGAAGTTGACTGGCTGGTTTTCTGCAGCCAACAATGACATGACTTGTTTTTCTAGTTCGGAAGTGCGATCGTACTGCTGCTGTAAAACATCTTTCAAATCTTCGGGTAACAATATGGTATCATCTAGTAATAACTCTGTCGCGCTGATTCCCAACTCTTGAATCAGAGTCGCCACGCTTTTTAACCAGAAGGGATTGCCTTGGTAGGGGTGAATGAGTGCTTCGCAGTTATCGATTTCTGTTAATCCTTTATCTCTGAGGATTTCCCGTGCGGCTGCGGTGTCTAAACCAGTGAGTTGTAAAGTACGAATGGGAGTATTTTCGCTGGTGAGTTGAGGCACTTCTTTCGGCGGTTCCCAACCGACTAGCAGAAAGCAACTTTGATGGGATAATTTTTCTATCTGTTTGAATAAAGAGCGATATTCTTCGTAATTTGGTTTATATTTTCCTGCCAATTCGCCGCTACAGAAAAGGTTGTGAACGTCATCTAATACTACTAAACAGCGATGGTTTTGCAAATACTTAATCAGCGGTAAGCGTTTCTGGTTTGTTGGGGATGAATCTGGGTTTTCTGACTGGGAAAAAAGCTGTGTTAGGTTAGATTGAAATTTATCGATGGTGGGGAATTCGTTTAGTGTGAACCAAGCTGCGTATTCAAACTCGTCTTTGATTTGTTGTACGAGTTGTACTGCTAGGGATGTTTTGCCGATGCCGCTGATACCGGTGAGGGTGATGAGGCGGCAGTTTTGTTGTAGAATCCAGGTGGTGAGGGTGTGGAGTTCGAGGGTGCGATCGAAGAAATTACCCAACTCTGGCATTTCGCTTAAATCTTGATGTAGAGTTTTAGTTGGTTTTGCGTTAGCTGTTTCCTGATTTGGTGGATCTGAGTTTGGGATATCTGGTGGGTATCTCGCTTCTCCACAGGTGTTAAAATTACCACTGATGTGTTGTTCGATGACGTTTTGTGTAAAGTTTGAAACATTAGAAACTCGGAACCTCTGAATTGCCGATTGAAAATTCTTTTTATTGACATCTTCTCCAAACTCTTCTGAAAGTATTTGCCATAGTTCCGAACCTACTTTCCTCACACTACTTTCCGAACACTCAAATTTTTTGGCTATTTGCTTGTAAGTCTCACGTTGTACAGTGCCTTGGAGTACGGCTTCTTGTAAGTCGTCTAGATGCTCACCGGTTTTATCGAAGACTATCTTATCGGCAATTTTTAAGGCTTCTTTTATGCTCATTGGGTAGAGAAATACGAATTTTTTGTATGATAGCTCACATTTAGGAACTGTTTAATACATTTTTCTACATTATTGCATAAAAGTAGATGAAATGGGGCAGATGGGGAGACGGGCATGAGGACAAATTTGAACATTTTTGGGATAGACAAGGAAGTTATAATTAGGAAATTACCTTCAAGTTAGCTGTGAGGCGGTTAAGGAATGGAGCAGCGTATGGCGACCGAGCTTGTTTACCTTGAAGATACGTATAAGTTCACGTACAAAGCCCAGGTAGAATATCTCGCTAACGATGAGCGTGGGCAGTATTGTATTTTAGATCAAACCATCTTCTACCCACAAGGCGGAGGGCAGCCATCAGATACGGGCTTTTTTGAAGCCAAAGGTGTCCAGATGCCAATCTCTTTTGTCACTTTTGTAGAGGGTGAGGTTCGCCATTACGGTGATTTCTCAGAAACTCTACTAGAAAAAGGTGAGGAGGTTTTGCTGTTTGTAGATGAAGACCGTCGTATAACCAATGCAAAAGCACACACATCTGGACACTTGCTTGCTGATGTTGTTGAAAGCTTAGGCAAAGGTGTGATTGCTTTCAAGGGCTATCATTTTCCAGATGGGTCTTATGTTGAATTTCAAGGCAATATTCCCCCAGAGGAATCTGAATCATTTATTTCGGAGGTCAACAATCGCTTACGCGAGATTTTGTCTTCGGGTGGAAATATTCAAGCGTCTCTTGTGATGCTTGAAGACCTTAAAGCCCTTTGCTCAAATATCCGAACAAACTTACCACCGGATAAGCCCATGCGAGTAGTCACAATGGGTGCTTTTCAGCCTACTCCGTGTGGCGGCACACATCTTAAGTCCTTAAGTGAGTTGAAAGAAATTGCAGTTACGAAAATAAAACGCCTGAAAGGGAACACCAAGATTAGCTACAGGTTTGCATAAGTGGGGAGGCTGTTAGCCTGAATAAAAGATGGACTAACAGCTTTCCTAGAATAGTTACGAAGCAACATATAACAATAAAAACTAATAGATGAAGTCTGCCATTCGTAATGAAAACTTGTGTGCTACAATCGAAGTTGACGCAGCAGTGCCACTGTTGCGCGTAAATGGTCTGACTTATGACTGTTGCGATATTCGTGAAGCTGAACTATTCTACAACATCATAGAATGTCATCCTAAAATTCTGACTTACGATCAGATTATTGAACGTATATTGAAAAAGTACGGTATTGCAGATGACTTGTATTCAGATCCGATTCACTACATACGGAAGAAGAAACTCGGTCTATGCAAACTGTTATCGGAAACAACAGGCTTCCAACAAGAAGAAATTATTATCAATGTTCGTAAGGTTGGCTATAGATTAAAAACAGGATGGGAGAGAGTATATAGTTTTTCTTCAGACATCTTACAGGATAATGCTGCTGAGGTTCAGAAAAAGACAAACGAGGTACTCAGCCGATTAGATTTACTTCTAGCTGAGATTAGTAGCTTGAAGAGCATAATTGAAGAGACAATTGACTTGTCAAAGCGCTTAGAACTAAGCAGAATTAGTAACGTTCAAGAAGACCTGACACTTGTGTTGAACCACGAGGGTCACGAGCAGGCTATTGCTGCCTTAGCAGAAAGATTCACAAGCATGGGGAGAAAATTGTTTACCCTGTTAGAAATTAACCCATTTGATAGTCGGCATATTCGGATAATGAGAATTATAGAGACAATTTTTTCATACGTCACAATGTCGCGACAAGGTACTAATATCTCAGAAGCAACTTGGCGAATGTTATTCGATCGGGAGCTTATATCTCATTATGAAAGCCTTGTTGCTGAGTGTATTTTGCCTCATTTATAGATACAGAACTCCAACTTGAAGAATTAAACTGGTATTTTTCTAGTATTCTTTGGAACAATACGGGAATTTATTTTATATTTTCTGATGACTACGATTAGAGCATGGTCACGAAACGAGGTTTTTACCATGCTTACACTTCAAAAATGGTCTACCCTAGAAGACTCGATTTTCACGGCTGAGACGCTGGAAGCACTTTTGAGAAATGACATTCCAGCAATTCGTATTTCTCAATTTGCGACTGTAGAAGAATGCCATAAATTAGCCGAGGTTGCTGAATTGGTTGGCTTTGATTTTTATGAGAATGTAGAACCACCAATCGGACGAATCGGCATCACTCAATTTGAATTTGGCAATTCTAGTAAGCTGGGATATTTTGATGCCGTTCATCAAGCAGATTTTAGAAGACAGCAAATTGTCTCTCTATCGTTCGATCCTCTAGAACGTCTTGCTATGCTATTGCGACAGCACACTGCTAGCAAGGTGGGGATTGCACAAGAAAATGAGCAGTTGGGTGAGTATTTTGCTGGATTAATCCGTCACATCAACGTAGCCCTGCTTCATCTCGATTTTGCACAACTTGATGCACCTGATTGGGAAATAGGGCACTGTGTGGCACAACTGGCGTGGAATCTGTACCTCAAAGTTCCTAAACATGGCGGTGAATGTGTTGTATATAATCGGCAGTGGTGCGTGAATGATCAGCAATATAAGCTCCCAGGCTCGTACAGTTATGATACGAATTTGGTGAAAAATTCGCAAGCTAAATACATCACTCCAGTTTTAGGTGATCTAGTTTTGTTCAACAGTCGAAACTTTCACCAAGTTCTTCCAGGAGAGGGAGAACGCATCACAATGAGTTCATTTATTGGTAAGATGCCCAAAGGAAACCTGGTGTTTTGGTCATAGACCTTATCGGCTCACATACTAAATTGAGAACAGTAGCGATCGCCCCATCAAAACAAACAGCGATCGCCCTTTCTTGTTTCTGATGACCGATCGCCTAAAATGAAAGAGCGATCGCCCATAAGTCAAGAACTCATGCACACCCTATGACCATCACTGCAATTACAGTATAATGAGTAAGCATGATATAGTAAAAATTGCACAAAAATTATGACTACCGATCTACAGATTTTTCAAACTGTCGTCAAGATGCCAGAATCTCTCAAACAAGAGATATTGCATTATGCAAAATATTTACTTGAAAAACACGCCAAAACTGAATCATCTGCAAAACAACTTGAACAACCTCATGGTTATGGTAGTTGGGCCGGTCAAATCGTCATGTCTGATGATTTCGATGAACCGCTGGAAGATTTAAAGGAATATACATAACATGGAATTTCTTTTAGATACTCATGCCTTTCTGTGGTACTTGCTTGGCGATTCCAATCTCGGTAGTAAAGCAAAAGAAGCGATCGATACTAAAACAGGTTTGTATTTTAGTATTGCCAGCCTGTGGGAAATCTCCATTAAAATTAATGTTGGCAAGCTTCAACTGAATCGGTGATTTGAAGACCTACCGAAGGAATTGGAATACATTAAAGTTCAAATTCTACCCATTACATTTGAAGACACTGAGATTTACACAAGTCTTCCCCTGCATCATCGAGATCCGTTCGATCGCATTTTGGTAGCACAGGGGATGAATCATTCGCTTGTTTTGATTAGTCGCGATGAGGCTTTTGATGCTTATCCAATTCAGCGGGTGTGGTGATGAAGAAGGCAAAAATTTTATACTTGCGATCGCCCTTGGCACCAAATACCAAACACTGCGATGATAGGACGGAGGTGCGATCGCCCTTCACACATTAAGAGCGAGATCCCCACCAAAATAAAAGGCGATCCCTATTATCTGTAGAGGTATATTTTTGTGTGTCGATATATTCTGGATACTGATTGTATTTCACTGATTCTCTACAATCACCCGCAAGTCACAGCGCTCACCCACCAACCATACTAATGACTAATGACTAATGACTAATGACTAACTAAGGCAAGAAGTGGGGAACTTGATATTCGCGACTTTCGGCGATCGCAATTTGCAAATCGCCCATTTGGGCATCCAACTCCTCGATTGTGCTTTGTGACACCGACTTCCACTTCTCCCTAGTTTCCCAGCGGATCAACATCACCACCTCATTTTCCACCGCATCCACCCAAATTTCCTTACCCAAAAAACCGGGGAAATTTTTTAGTCCTGCTGTCCAAACTTCTTCATCTCGCAGGATAAACTGCTCCCACTTTTCGGGAGGTACTTTAAATCTCAGCCACTCAATTACCATATTATTTTCCCCTTATAAATCAACCGATTTTAGATTTTAGATTTTAGCATGGACTATACCGTCACACGGGGCGCTTATGGAGCATCTCCGGCTTTGAAGAAAAAGATGTTTTATGGAGTTAACCAGCGGTGCAATAGACTTGAGTTGCAGAAGTTTTTTCTCAATCCAGAAACCGCAGATTAAAGGCAGATGCAACACTGATTGACGCAGATGATTTTAGGGTATTTTCTGATTTATGCAATTGCTAGTCTATTGCCAAAAATCGGGGAACAGCATTATTAAATGCAAAACCCAGATTCTCCAGATGGTTAAATATGAGTTAGGCAAAAAAATGTTTGACGCACTATTTATAACCGGTACAATAAGTCCAGCTTTGGGTGAGGCAAATTAATCGTTACCGATCGCAATTTTAACTATCAACTCAGTTCCCTGTCCCGGACGAGAAACACAGTGCAGCTTACCGCCATGCTTTTCTACTACTAAATGCTGCGATATTGCCAGACCCAAACCTGTGCTCGTCTCTGGACATTTAGTGGTAAATAAAGGATCAAAGATGCAGTCGAGAACTTCTTCCGTCATCCCCGGGCCGTTGTCGCTAATTGCGATCGCAACTTCGCTTGAACTTACCAAAAACGTCCGAATCCGAATTTCGGGATTGAATATTTCAGTTTCCGAACCGCCCCCAGACAACAAAGACTGACTTTGAATTGTACCACACCTTTGCGGATTTCTTCCTCCTTCTTCCAAAGCGTCGATCGCATTTGTCAACAAGTGCATGAACACTTGATTTAACTGTCCCGGATAGCAGCGGATTCGCGGCAAATCTGCGTATTCCTTAACTAGAGAAATTCCCGGTCGTCCGCCTTTAGCTTGCAGACGATTTTGCAAAATTAGTACAGTGCTGTCCAAACCTTCGTGGATATCTACAGGCTTCATTTGGGCTGCGTCAGTACGCGAGAACAACCGGAGCGATCGCACAACATCCCGAATCCTTTGGGAACCTACTTTCATTGAATTTAGCAGTTTTGGCAAGTCTTTTTTGATGAAATCTAAGTCTAAGTCTTCCATCCAATCATGAATTTCTGCCACCGGCTCGGGATAATGCTTTTGGTAAAGCTCGATCGACTTCAAAAGTTCTTGAATGTAGCCCGTGGCGTGGCTGACATTCCCGGAAATAAAACTCACTGGATTGTTTATTTCGTGCGCTATTCCTGCTACCAACTGCCCCAGACTAGACATTTTTTCAGTTTGGATCAGTTGAGTTTGAGTTCGTTGCAAAACTAACAAAGTTTGCTCTAATTTCGCCGCTTGCTGTCGCAGGCGTTCTTCCGACTCTTGCAAAGCGAATAGAGATTGTTTGCTTTCTGTAATGTCCAATCCCACAAATACCGCCGCCGTATTTTTATGATATTTTTGAGCGACTATTAAATAAGTTTTATCTTCTCCTCTGATGTTTGTTATTACTTCTTGAGATGTCTTCTTTTGGGGGCTGGCAAAAAAATCGTATACTAAATCGTTAAATTTAGGGCTTGTATCTAAAAAACCAACTTTCTGACCAGAAAATATTTCAGCCGGCATTTGGTAAGCAGTAGCTAAATGTCGATTTACTCCCAAGTAACGCAAATCGGAACTTACCCAAGAAACTAATCCAGGTACGGCATCCAAGACGGCTTGAAGTTGCTCTTTTGCTTCTAAAAGCGCTGATTCGGCTGCGATACGAGCCGAAATGTCTCTGGCGATCGCGCAGCAGTATTCACAACCGCCGTATTCTAAATAATTGACTTTAACTTCGACGGGAAAACAGGCACCATTTCGGGTTTTGTAAGTGGCTTTAAAAGTGAAGTTGCTTTGCTGTTTGAGTTTCTCCCAGAGTTCCGGCCAATCCGATACTGAAAACTGCGAATCGATGTCGCTAACTGTCAGGTTTAGCAGTTCCGATTCCGAGTAACCAAACAGATTACAAGCGGCTTTGTTCGCGTAGCAAATTTGACCTTCGGCACTTGTGAAAAAAACTGTATCCGCAGCATTTTCGAGGGCAATTGGAGTTAGTTTTCGTTTGATTTCTAACTGCGGGGTTTTGACATTTGAGGTTAATTTATGGTAGCCATTTTTTGGGGCGAGTTCCTCAGCTATCTTTTCGGCAAACAGGAGCAAACCGCCGATCGCACCAGAGCAATTTTTCCAGGGCAAAAATACCCATTTTACCCGTCCGCTGCCACAGCCTTCGATTTGTTCTGCTTCACATACGGGCGATCGTCCTGTGACAAACTCGCTGTATTCCAAAACTCCAGTCAAACAAGCTCGAGCATTTTGTTGCCAATATTCCGGGAGATTCGGGAACAGTTCCCAATGAGAGCGGCCGATCGCCTCACCGCAGCCGATCGCGCCATCTGTTTCCCAGCGACTAGAAACCGACAGGTAGCGCATTTCACAATCTACCATTGCTACGGAGTCGGCGGAGCGCTCCACCAACCGCCGAAATCGCTCTTTACTCTCCAATACGTCTGCCTCTGGGGTTGCTGGTGGGCGATCGAAATTTTCCCGTCGGCAGACCTTCCCAGCCTCCGACTTTGTTGCTGAACTGGCGAGTGTTTGCACGGTTTCGGATTTCCTCCATAACTGTCAGTCAATTTGAGTTTTGAATTTTGAGATTTTGGATAAACTCCACAGATGAATCACTGGAGCTTGAACTTGCTTCTAAAATTTGGGATGCCGCGACAGCCCTGCCGCAGCCTGTATCGTTTTTAGGACGGTCAAGTTAGAAAAATTCTGTTTTTGATTAAAAATGCTGTTTCCCTGATTTGCTCTCTCGGGTGATACCCTTGGAGGGTATCACCCATCATTCATATCATTTTTCACGAAATGTGTCTATAGGTACTCAAAAAAATTTTACCTTAATTTTTCAATTCTGAAGAAATCTTCAGAATTGTGAGGTTTGGTAATAAGTCCAGCTCGTGCAATTATTTAAATTTTTTCTCAGTATTTTGTATTAAATTACACAAATTTTTGCGTAAATTCACTGGTAAAATCCACTCTCCCCTTCCGCAACATTGCAGGATCAAATCTTTCAGTTGTATTGCAAGTCATCAACACTACGAGTTTTTGCTGAAATTGAATGCCGTGTTCATCCATAACACTTTGATACAAAGTTCCATCCAGCAAACTCAAAATATGTTCAGTTTTGTTAGTGCGTTGGGCCGCATCGGTCGATCGATCTTGAGCCAAATTATCAGCCTCGTTAATAATGATACAAATCCGCTCCAAATAACTCGGCGGCACAAAATTTTCCACAGCATCGTGGTCTAAAATAAAAATCACATAACCCAGCGGCACCAAAATCTCCTTTGCTACCGCTTGCGTCCAAGCAGTTTTGCCAGTCCCCGGTTCACCGCTAACCAAAACAGCCAACTGATTTTGGTCGAGAATTGCCTGCTGAACCGTATCCGTAAAACTTTGAACATCCGCAGAAAAAGTCCGAATAGGGAACTGACTGTGAACCTGTCCCACGCGGCTTTTGTACCCGCTCAAAATCACCGCCAAATTGTAAGTAGCCTTGCTAACGAGCGGCGCAATATCTTTACAAATCAGAGTGTAGCAGCGTCTTCCCCTATCGTAGCTGTCAATTTGCAGCCAACAGCCCCATCGCTCCCAATAAGCATAAACAGTACCCAAAACTTCCAAGCGTTCCCAGCTTACAAACCGCTCCGGCGGATAAGAAAAATGCCGCTCCCTACAAGACTGAGTAATCGCATCCGGTTTCCCCAACAAATCCAGAACTTTGAAAACAGTAGTCTCCTGGAGTTTGTTCAGAACGTAGTCGATGGGAATGCTAGCGCGGCTGACCAATTGCACCACCGGAGTTTCAGTAACTAAAACGTCTTTGGAGCGGTAATCCGGGTAAACTGGCTGCGGAGTAATGTAATCCCAAAATTCATCAATTTCGTAGCGAGTATTTTCCGAGAATACATTTAAGATATTTGCCCACCAGGTATATTGATGCCGCCCCATTGCGTCGGCAATATCGCTAGCTGCATCCAAAGTTTTTTGAGCTAATTCTACCGGATCGCTAGATGCTAAATGCAGCAGGTGTTCCAAATCAAATTGACGGTAGAGAGGTCGCCAGCCAGAGCCGAGCAACCCTCGATTTTGAGGATTATTTTGAGTAAAATTGTTTTGGCGATCGCTCATATCTTCAGCACTCACTTATTGCAACTCCTACTTACTTTTATTTTAAAAGCTTCCGCGCCCATCTTCCACAAAAATACTAGATTTATCAATTGACTTTGAGATAATTCTGAGGCACAAAATCTACTAACCAAACTTGGTTATCCGAGCAGTAAAATGTACAACCGTCAAGCTGCATTGCTGCGGCATCTACAGCAAAGACTGCCGGGATGCCGTGTCGGGCACCTACTTTACGCGCTGTCTGAATATCCGCCGACAAATGAACGTGATGGCGCGACATTTTCCTAATTCCTTGACTGAGAATAGACTCGACCGCAGTGCTACCTGTTCCGTGGTATAAAATATCCGGGGGAACAGCGGGTTCTAACTGCAAGTCAACCTCTACGCTGTGTCCTTGGTTGGCACGAATTAGAGTACCTGTGGAGTCGAAGGAAAAGCGCTGTTTGTCATTTTCTGCGACTACTTGTTTGAGTTCTGCAAGCTGAAGGGGGAAGTTATTCTTTTGGCACGCATCGAGGAGTTCGCTCACCGGAACCCAGCCCCCCGGCCCGAGTTGAATGCCAATGCGCGAGGGCGCGTGGCGCAGGTGTCTGCTGAGATATTTGCTGATTTTGAGCGATCGCGAATCGTGCATAATTTAACTTGATTTATTGAGTAATTTTCTGGATCTATCTGGTTTATTTAATCTGTTAGTCTTGCGAAAGAGATTGAGCGAACAAAAGCGTATTGACTCTCGTCTTAGATCCTTGGTATTTCTAGTTTATACGCGAATATTTATCTTCCCTAATCCCCCTTAATAAAGAGATTTTGATTGCACTTCCGCTTCCCTCCTTAAGAAGGGGGGCTAGTTTGTAGGGTGCGTCTGCACCGATTGACTAAGTTTCAGCGTTTGAATTCTGAACCAAAGCTTCCGCTTAACGTTCCAATTTTTCAAAATTCAAGCAAGCAAAATTCTTTGGCGCAGCTTGGTTTCAAAATTACCATACTCAAAATTAGTAACAAAAGTTACTCATACTCTCAACTGATGTGCCTCGGCGCACCCTACAAAAACTACTTTCGGACAACTCCGCCAAAAATAGCAAAATTTAGATAGCGCCAGTGACAGGCTGCGTCCGCAAAACCTGCTTCTGCAAGCCACTTTGTTTGCTCTTCCACAGAGGAAGGAATATCTTCTTTTAAATAGTTTTGAAACCAGGCTGCATCATCTTCTCCGCTGGCTTTCATGTACTGCCGCCACAACTTTTCGTATTGCTCGGTCAGCTTGGGAGTAGCACCTGTCACAATGTCTCGAATTAGCAAGATTCCCTCTGGATTCATTGACTGGAAAAGCTGGTGAAATAGCTGTTGTTTCCCGGCGCTGTCTAGGTGGTGGATTGCTAACCCTGAAACTACCAAATCGTAACCGCTGCCGAAATCAGCTTCTGCGAAATTTCCCTGCTGCAATGTCAGGCGTTTTCCGAAAGCGGACAAGTTAGTTTGACAAATTTTCAGCATATTTTCCGCCATGTCAAAGGCTAGGACTTTCGCTTGAGGAAATGCTTGCATAATCAGAGCCGACAGTATGCCAGTCCCCGCGCCTAAATCCAGAATTTGTATGTTAGCATTGGTTTCAAAAGGTATTAACTGCAGTATTAAATCATGTTGCTCGCGATAGTGCGGAATGAGGCGGGGAATTAAACTGTCATAATCAAATGCTCTTTGTTCAAATTCCTCGCGTACATAGTTTAAATTCACAGACAATTTTTCTCTACCTGTTAATACTTGAGTGCGTTAATGCAGTTGGTCTGGTCTATTGTTAAATATACTACATTTGATAATACATAATATTTACAGGACTGTCAAGATGTAGAAGAAAATAATTTAACAGAAGTTCCCGACGATCGCCAGACACGGATTTTGTTAGCTTTTTCCCTGCCAGTTCTTTGAGAAATGTTAAGCTCCGACATCGATATGCTTGAGTAAAGGTGAAGCAGAATGCGGGAAACCCAGAAGCCTCGGGAAGAAGAAATTTTAAGGTAGATGCGACAGGCAAATTGTGAGAAAAAAGTTGAGAATTGTTACAGATGGCACGATTCGGTAAAATTCGAGAAAATATGCCCTCAGATTGACAAAATTTTGCCCAACAATCAATAAAATCTGAAGTGACTCCTTATTGGATGTGCGGACGGCCGAATTTTAATCATGAACAGATACAAAATATTGCACCCATTTGCGGGGAACAAAACAGTGATAATGAATCAGGATGTGAGTAGATTAGCTATCAGCCGTCAGGGAAAAATAGAAGCAATGGAAATCCAACAGCGGAGCAAGAATAAGACCGATCGCCAGCAACCAAACGCGCTCGATCGCCCAAACCAAAATTATATGACAAAAGAAGTAGATTTGTCGCTGCAAGAATGTTTAGATTTTAAAGGAGCGATCGACCGCTCGGCACTGGCGGTTAGGACAAACGCCCGAGGAATTATCAACTACGTCAGCGATCGAGTTTGTAGCATATCTAACTATTCGCGCGCCGAGCTGATCGGTCGCCATTTCGGAATTCTCTACTCGGAATATAAGTCTTCGGAATTGATCAAAAATTTGCGGTCAACTGTTGCCAAAAGTGAAGTTTGGCAAGGAGAAATTAAGAACCAAGCTAAGAATGGCAGCGATTATTGGGTTTATGCAGCAGTAGTTCCGCTGTTGGATTTTCAGGGAAAACCCTGTCAGTATTTGGCGATCGGATTCGACATCACCGATCGCAAAGCCGTTGAAGCAGCTCAAGCTCAAGCCCACCAGGCAAAAGACGAATTTTTGGCGGTCGCCTCCCACGAACTCCGATCGCCCCTGAGCGCGATTTTGGGATGGGTACAGCTAGCCCGATCGCGCAAGTTAAACGAAGCCACTACCAGCCGCGCTTTGGAAATCATCGAGCGCAACGCCAGACTGCAGAACCTGCAAATAGATAATCTCCTGGATCTTTCGCGGCTGCTGCGCGGAAAAATGCAGCTCAACGTCGGGCGGGTTCACCTCCCGTCTGTCGTGGAATCGGCGATCGACACCCTCAGCCCCGCCGCCGAAGCCAAAAACATCCGCATAGAAACAGATTTTGACCCCGCTGTCACCTACATTTTGGGAGATGCAGAACGCTTGCAGCAAGTAGTCTGGAATTTACTTGCTAACGCCATCAAATTTACCCCGGATTCCGCCCCCGGTCTAGTCCAAATACAGATCGAACCTACTACGTCGGGCGCGCTGATTCGCGTCAGCGACAGCGGTTGCGGGATTGACCCCAAATATCTGCCGTACATCTTTGACTACTTCCGCCCCACAGATAGCTTCCAAACCAAGGAACAAAACCGGCTCGGCTTGGGACTCTCCATTGTGCGGCAGTTGGTGGAACTGCACGGGGGAAATGTTTGGGGCCAGAGTCCCGGAATCGGACAGGGGGCTACGTTTGAGGTGCAGCTACCGGTGGCGAACAGCAAAAATCCGATCGCCCACAATGCTGCGCTGGGCGCAATGGAAAGTATATCAGGACAGGTTTCCAAACCCCTAGCGGGAAAGCAAGTGTTGGTGGTTGAAAGTAGCGCCGAGATCCGCGAATGTATGAAAACTGGTCTGGAAGCATTTGGAGCTAAGGTAACAGCGGTGGCTAGCGCCGGCGAAGCGATCGCCGAGTTGGAACAGTCGCGGCCAGACGTGTTGGTGAGCGATATGGCGGTGTCGGAAGCCGACGGCTGCGATTTGATCCGTCGCGTCAGAGCAATGGAAATGTCCCAGGACAGGGAACTGCTGCCGGCGTTGGCGCTCACGGAAGACCTGGGGGATGACGATGGATCGGCGCTCTCTGCGGGGTTTCAGAGGTATTTGTCGAAGCCTGTGTCCCCGCATCAGTTGGTGAGCGCGATCATCCAATTGGCTGGACAGAATGGATTTAGCTGCCAAGATTGCGGCGCGGGAAATGTCCGGGCGATCGCGCCTCCGTCCTCGCCGCCGGATTCTAAGAATTTTGACCGCACAATTGATCCAAATAAATCAACAAATAATAGACAAGAATTACCTCTGTTGCTGGTAGTAGAAGATAACAATTTTTTACTAGATTACCTTCAAAATTTATTAATTCCGTACTATCGAGTTGCCGTGGCTATAGACGGGATTGAAGGTTTAGAAAAAGCTAAACAATTGCGCCCAAATTTGATTTTGAGCGACCAAATCATGCCCCGACAAAATGGACTCGATCTGCTCAAGGAGATTCGCAATACGCCGGAATTGAATTCGACTCCGGTAATCTTTTTGACAGCGCGATCGGGGATGGAAGCTCGGATCGAAAGTTTGGATGCGGGTGCTGACGATTATATTGCAAAGCCTTTTGACGAGAGGGAATTGCTGGCGAGGGTAAGAAATTTGCTCAGAACCCACGCAGCCGAACAGCAATTGACGGTGCTCAATCGTCAGTTGCTGCAGCAAAAACGGCAGTTAGAAACGGTGAATAGATCCTTGCAATATTTGGCAACTTACGACAGTTTGACTGAGGTAAGAAACCGTCGCTTTTTTAATGACTATCTCGATACGGAATGGCGACGTTTGGCGAGGGAAGAAGCACCGCTGTCTTTGATTATGTGCGATATCGATTATTTCAAACTTTATAACGATACTTACGGGCACCAAGCGGGGGACGAATGTTTGCGACAGGTGGCTGCGGTTCTCCAGCGTTCGGTAAAGCGATCGGCTGATTTAGTTGCGCGTTACGGTGGAGAAGAATTTGCCATAGTTTTGCCGAATACGGATATTGATGGTGCCGCTTGCGTAGCTGAAATTATCAACCAACAGGTGAGAGATTTAGAGATACTTCACGCCAAGTCTAGTGTCAGCGAATACGTGACGCTGAGTTTGGGTGTGGCTTGCTGCATTCCAGCACCGATGTCGCAGCCGGCGGCGTTAATTGCGATCGCGGATGAGGCGCTTTATCGGGCGAAAGCTGCAGGGCGCGATCGGGTTTCGGTTGCCGCATTTGAAGCATAATAGTTATTAGAGTTGGGCTGCATAAATATTCGCTCTGTTAACCGCAGATTTCCAGCGGATTAACACCGATGGACGCAGATAATTCAATTTTGTCTGCGATTGAGTGCAGGGGGAACGAATCTTATTGAACACTGTTCATCAGTGGTGAGTATATTTTGAGATAAATTCACCATTCTTAGAAGCTATAGACACGCTTTGTAATGACTTTTTAGATAAAATAGGAACTGATTAATGGTGGTTTTTACTGGCTCTTCCTTCCTTCCTTCCTTCCTTCCTTCCTTCCTTCCTTCCTTCCTTCCTTCCTTCCTTCCTTCCTTCCTTCCTTCCTTCC
>NZ_JAUBTX010000068.1:19525-29341 GCF_036705185.1 Microcoleus sp. B4-D4
TTACTATGCCAAATTAACAATTAAAATGCCCAGGACAGCAAACATCTATTTTTGTAGTTTTTAAAATTTCTAAAGCCATATGCAGAACGCTTTATTAACTTAAGCTTGTTGTTAATACCCTCAACAATACCACTTGTCGTCCTATTATCAAAGTAAGCAATTATCTCCGGCAAAGCCAATTGGTAATAGTCTTCACACTATCAGGAAAATATTGTTTGGCTCTTTGATGCCAGATCCCAATCCTCAACAATCCGCTCAACCAATTTGTTCTTTTATTTTCAAATATTTGTCTGAAATTTTCTTTTAATTTTGCATTTATGCCATATTAAAACAAATTTCTTTATCTCCATTAATTTGATATTTTGCTTTTCATTTAAATCGTCTTCATTTTTTAATAATGAATATTTACTGTCGTTTATTCTCTCTAATGCTTGTTGACATTCTGCTGTTTTTGAGGACAATTTTGATTTTTTAGTTAAATCTATTATTGCCTTTTTTCGCGCTTTTTTTGTATGTCTAACTCCTTGTTAACTTGTACCATTACATAAAATCTATCCGCTACTACTTGAGTATTTGGCATAAGTTTTTGTTCTAGGGTTTTGTAACATTCCCACAAATCTATACTCACTTCTTCTATTTGTTCTAAAACCTCTGAATCCCATGAATTAATGACTGGCTCGATTTCAGTCTGTGTTCTTCCTTTGACAATTGTAATTAATTTAGATGTTTCTAAATCGATTAATACGGTACAGTAATTTCCTTGACCTTTGATTGAAGCTATTTCATCAATTCCTAGTTTTTTTTAATTTGATGGTTTTGATGATAATTTTTATAAAGCATTTGACAACATTCTTTCTATTTCTTCTGTTGTGACTACTCCTTGTTTTGCTGCACTGTGAATATCACTCGACAACACTGACTTGATTGTTGTATTTGCTAGTCGTTTTGTATAAGTTCTTTGGTTGTTCATAAAGTCCAATTTTTCGCTAAATGGTTTGCCACATTTTTTATATTTAAACTGTCGCCTGTTTATTTCTAAAAATAGAGGCTGCTCTCCCCACGATAAATCTTTTACTACATATCGATGATTTTGATGTAATCTATTACTTTTTGTCCGCAATGATGACAATGACTTTCTCTATAGATTGACTCCACCTGTAATATTATTCTAATTCCTGGTAGTTGACTTATTTGAGTTACTTTAATTCCTTGTATATTCAGAAGTTCTGTTAGAACTTTAGTACCCTTTTTTGTGGTCATGACTATAATTTGCTCTCAAAAACTCTTGTGGCTCTTTGAGAATTAACAATTAAACTAGCCCAAATGTCAAGCTTGACAAGGACTTGATTTACTTTTCTATATATTTGTTCAGATATTTTCACTTATTTAGCTATTGATTTAGCATAGTAAGTAAGGAAGAACCTAAAAATGAATCATCTCAAAAACCCGCACCCACCCACAAGTAATTAAAATGTACGATTAATTAATTGGGTAAGATGTTGATATGAATTGATCGTGTGCTGGGGGCAAATTTGTGAGATTTTACGTGGGTTTGTGAGATGTCGCCGAGCCAGCCCAGACAAGTTTTGGGGAGGTTTTTATGGTAGGGAAACGGCACTGTAGATTCTTAATTTGGGGACTGTTGTTTATCCGATTTAAAACTGCTACAATCTCTACCAAATGCTCGATCGCCCGCGTCAAAGCTCGATCGCCCAACAGCACCTATTTTTCCATGATTTCCACAAAATCTTCAATCATCACATCAAAGGTGCGAGCCAACTTGTACACTGCGGCAAAATCAACCATCGCCATGCCCTGAGAGCGGGCATAATTGCTAATCGTACTGTAGCCCACGCCCGATCGCTCCGCAACCTCCTTGAGCGTCCATCCCTTCTCGGCGGCCAACTCTCTAACCCGCAACCTGACTAAGCCTTTGCTCATATTCAGTATTTACAAAATTTTGGATTTAGTATATTGTATCAAAAGGCGATCGGTCAGTCAGTCAATTTTAGATTTTAGATTGATTCCACACAGGAATCTACGATCGGGAACAAGCATCTAAAATTTGGGGCTGTTAGCTGCGGGAGTCGGGGCTTGTATCCATTTTGTGGCTGAGTCAGCGAAACTAAAGTCGATCGCCAATTAAAATTAATTCCGACAGATAATTTCTGTCACTCGCACCTAACAGATAGATTTACCTACCACTAGGATATGCAGCTACAATGATATCAGACAATCAGTTAAGATCGTTAGCGATCGGCACATCAAAAATTATTCACAAATCGTCAGTCGTCAATCCGCGATCGAGATTTGTCACCGAAGAAACAGTAGCGCTTTTATTCAACATCACACCAGACCAAATTTACCGGATCGAATGCTGTCACAACATGGTGTACGTACACGCCAAAGGCCTCAGTAGATTCGTCAGCTACGCCGATTTCCCCCCAATCTTAGAAGTAAAACCAGCCTGCGCTCAAGATTTTCTCGGATGGTACAAACGCTGGAAACGCACCCAAGCACCAGAATTTTGGACTAAATTTTATACGTACAACTTCAAAGCCGCTGTTTCAGTTGACAGCTTGCTGGAATGGGGTAAATTAGTCGCTACAGTTAAATCGGTAATTTCAGCCTCAGCACTGCAACAACTACGCGATGTTTACGCTCAAGAAAAAACATTAATGGAAAGTTTCTAAAGCAGGCGCGTCGAGTAAACCCGCGATTGTTCGACACCTTTGATTTCTGTAGGGGCGGTGTCAAGAGTGCCCGCCCTCTTCTATTCTTCTCTTGCGGATCTTCGAGTAAATGTAAGGTGCGCTGCGGCGCACCCTACAGGATAGAGATGATCCTCAAAACTCTTTCTTATCTTCCAATTCCCACATATTGGAAACCAGCCGCTTCTAAAACCTTCTTATCTAAGAAATTGCGGCCGTCAATCATCACCGCATGATCCATCAACTTCGCCATTTTTTCATAATCTAAACTGCGAAACTGTTCCCAATCAGTCACCAACACCAAAGCATCGCAACCATCAGCCAATCTTTCAGGATCTGTTTCTACCAAAACTCCCGACAAACCGTGACGCATCCCAGTCTGAGAAACAATCGGATCGTAAGCTTTAACTTTCGCTCCCAATCGGTTCAAATTGTCGATTAAATTCAGCGAAGGAGCATCCCGCAAATCGTCAGTATCCGGCTTAAAAGTCAAACCCAAAAGTCCGACTGTTTTACCTTTAAGAATCTTCAAAACTTGCTGCAATTTCTCAATAGCAATCAAGCGCTGGCGTTCGTTAACTTCCACCGCCGCCCTGAGCAAATGTGCCTCGTAGCCGTAATCCTCAGCAGTGTGAACTAAAGCTGAAACATCTTTGGGGAAACAAGAACCGCCCCAACCGATGCCGGCTTGCAGAAACTTGCCGCCAATCCGCGAATCTAAACCGATACCTTTGGCTACTTGGGTAACATCTGCACCAACGCGATCGCAAATATTAGCTACTTCATTAATAAAGCTAATCTTCGTCGCCAAAAAAGCATTAGCTGCGTACTTAATCATCTCCGCCGAACTGATATCTGTCGTCACGACAGGTACTGCCGCCAATGACTGATTTTCGGCAAACTTGCGATCGACAATCGGCCTGTATAACTCTAGCATCATATCAATAGCTCGCTGAGAGTTGCTGCCGAGAACAATGCGATCGGGATTAAACGTATCGAAAACAGCGCAGCCCTCCCGCAAAAACTCTGGATTGCTAACCACATCAAATTGCACGCCAGTTTTTGCTGCTACTTCCTCACCAGTAGCCCCATCAGCGCTTTGAGGTTTTTGACGTTCAGCCAAACCATCTAATACAATCCTCCGCACCCAATCCCCCGAACCGATGGGCACCGTGGATTTATTGACAAGCACTTTGTAATCGCCGTCGAGGTGAGCTCCAATGCCGCGCGCCACCGCTTCTACGTAGCGAGTATCGCTTTCCCCCGTAGGCAAAGGAGGGGTTCCCACGGCAATGAATAAAATGTCCCCGTGAGCCACTCCTGCTGCTAAATCTGAAGTAAATTCTAGGTTGCCAGATTGAGAGGCAGAGTGCATTAATTCAGACAGTCCGGGTTCAAAAATTGGCGACTGTCCAGACTTCATTAATTTAACTTTTTCTTCGTTGTTGTCTACGCAAATAACGTGATGTCCGATGTGTGCTAAGCAAGTGCCGGTAACTAAGCCGACGTATCCTGTACCGATGACGCAAACACGCATATAAATGTCCTCAAAGTTAGTGAATTAATCAGATGGAAATGAAGGAAGAAGGAAGAAGGAAGAAGGAAGAGATAAGAAGGAAGAAGGAAGAAGGAAGTTCGGCAACGAGCAATGTACGGGATGTAACGGATGTAACGGATGTAACGGATGTAAGTCCGTCGGAAGAAGGAAGAAGGACGAAGGAAGAAGGACGAAGGAAGAAGGACGAAGGAAGAAGGACGAAGGAAGAAGGAAGAGATAAGTAGAAAATTCTTGTACCCTATATTTTCATCTTCCCCTCTCCCCCTCTCCCCCTCTTCCCCTCTTCCCCTCTCCCCCTCTCCCCCTCTTCCCCTCTTCCCCTCTTCCCCTCTCCCCTCTCCCCCTCTTCCCCTCTCCCCCTCTCCCTATCTTCCCCTCTTCCCCTCTCCCTATCTCTACTGTTGGTTTCCCTCGATGCGATCGCGAAAATCTTTCACAGTCAATTCTAAACCTCGATCCAGGGGCACGGTTGGCTCCCACCCCAACCAAGTTTTAGCACGAGTAATATCTGGTTGTCGCTGTTTTGGATCGTCTTCTGGCAGAGGTTTGAAGATAATTTCTGCCCCTGGATTAATCATGTTTTGAATTTTTTGTGCCAACTCCAAGATAGTGTATTCGCCTGGATTCCCCAAATTCATCGGCCCAATTTTGTCGCTATTCATCAAGCGAATAAATCCTTCTACCAAATCAGAAACGTAGCAAAAACTCCGCGTTTGGGAACCGTCGCCATAAACAGTCAGCGGCTGATTTCGTAAAGCTTGAGCAATAAAATTGCTGACAACTCTGCCGTCATTTTCCAACATCCGGGGGCCGTAGGTATTGAAGATTCGCACAACTCGAATGTCTACCCCATTTTGACGGTGGTAATCAAAAGATAAGGTTTCAGCTACTCGTTTGCCTTCGTCATAACACGATCTGATCCCGATACAATTAACGTTGCCGCGATAATCTTCTGTTTGGGGATGTACGTCAGGATCTCCGTACACTTCGGAAGTGGAAGCGAGAAAGAATCTTGCTTTTACCCGTTTGGCCAATCCCAACATATTCATCGTGCCGATGACGTTTGTTTTAATTGTCTTGACAGGATTGTACTGATAGTGTATAGGGGAAGCTGGACAGGCGAGATGGTAAATCTGATCTACCTCTAACCGAATCGGTTCGGTGATGTCGTGGCGGATCAGCTCAAAGTAGGGGTTGTCCAGCCATTTGAGGATATTGCGTTTAGTCCCGGTGTAAAAGTTATCCAGGCAGACTACTTCGTCTCCTTGGGCCATTAAGCGATCGATTAGGTGGGAACCGAGGAAACCCGCACCGCCTGTGACTAAAATTCTCATTGTGGAAACTGCCGTTCTGTTTAGGGGGTAGGACTGTGGTACAAAAATTCAGTCGATCGAATGAAACTTGCTAACAGAATAACAAAATTGCGATCGCCTATGTAAACACTTATGCGTCTCTTTCATCAAATCTTTAATTAACTTAGCATTTTCAAATATATTCAACAAAGTGCTATAATTCGCAAATGTCAGCTAGCAATTTTTATTAAAGCTTGAATATTTTCGGGAAAATACTGTTGACAATAATTCAGTTTTAAGTTATTGATTATTGGTTGTTTGTTATGCGATCGCTTCTGTGTGTAGTTATCTAAGGAGTTACGCATAAATACCCAAAAAACCGGGTTTTTGACGACTGTTAAAGCGTCAAATCAAGTATTTCCGTAAACAACCGGGTTTCTCAAGGCTAAAAAGCAGTGTCGCTGTCGGCTCTTGGTGGAATCTCAGCAGCAGTTAAAGTCACGATTTTACCGTCACGCCAGATTCTAATTGATTGTCCTAGTCTGCGATGTTTTTCAATTGCTTGAGCGATGGCTGCTTTGACACCTGCGTCAATGCAATGGGAGTATCTGGTGTTTGGCAAAAAGCATTTTTTTATTGAGCGTGCGAGCTCTTGAGGCGATCGCACTATAAATTCAAAACTGAGATGCTCCCAATGCGATCGGGTAATAATCTCAGGGAAACTGTCGTTTTACCTGAACCGTTAGGGCCGCCAATAATATAAATATTTGGCAGAATAGTAATATCAATTTTATTGCTGAGGTTGTTGCTTGATTCCGTAAGGGCGATCGCTCTTCCTGATTTTACTCGCTTCATCCTACCAATTAGTTGAGTTGTGGCAAAATTTTAGTTAGCGTTGTTATCGTTGATGTCTAGATTTTCTATTGACAATTCTGAATCTTGTGAGGTCGGTATTCGCAGGTTTAGAAAAAATACTATTTGATTGTTATCGATATTTATATTCGTTACATTAACAATACAATTTTCTGGTAATAAATCTTTGACCGGGAATTTAGCAGACGACTGAGTTTTATATCCAGCATCCTCAAGCCATTCAGCAATATTTCTCCAATTTTCGATCTTTTCAATGCCTTTACCCACAAAGCCTTTAACGTATTTATAAATAGTGGCACACAGGTCAGTTTCCACACCTTTGGGTGTTTTTTGGAGCTTTTTTGCGATTTCAGAGGGACTGTTGCCACAAAGCAACCCCCGCAGGTGCAGCTTTTCTACGGGGGTGAGAGGCTTTCCCTTAACGGCGGCTAAGTCAGAGTACAGAGTTTTTAAGTCCCAGCGGCTTTCTGCTTCGACGAAGCGATCGTTTGTGGATGCCATAAATAGGTGTGTGTGAAGTTCCTGATGGAAGTCTAACATAATTCCTGATGTATGTCAGAGAAACGCTGTGATTGGTTAGGTTATTATAAAGTAATATTATCAAAAAAAAATACAGCGCTGTTATAATCAGGTAGTTATGAACCGTGAAATAGTAATACAAGTTGCTCGTGAGGCAATCGCTCAAAGGCTTTCTGCTGACTCAATGATAAATTTACAAAGCGTTGCCAGACAGTATGGAGAGCAGCAACAGCTTGTGGATGATGTTGAGCATTGGTGGCAAGAGCTAAAAAATACCAACTTCGAGATATTGTCCAGACTAGAAACAGATGAATGCCGGGATGAATTGCTGCGTCGTCTTCCATAGTCGCTGAAGCCCTAGAAATGAGAAAGTAAAGCTCAATTAATTTTAGTACAGTTCAGAAAATTTTGAGAGGAAACCATGCCTTACAGTGAAGAAATTAACCGAGTAAACCCTACTGCATTCCTATTTGCTATTGATCGCTCTGGCTCAATGGGTGAGTTAATGCCTCACGGTCAGTCTAAAGCTCAATGTGTGAGCGACGTGATGAACCGAATCTTTACTGAATTGATTCTTAAATGCACTGGGTCAGAGGGAATTCGTCAATACTTTGACCTGGGGGTGATTGGCTATGATATAGCCTTTCTCAAAAAGATGAGGTACAATAACAGCAGTGTGTAAACCAGTTAAAAATATTTTCTGATGTAACTTGCTCGAACGCAAACTCAATGGCTTTTCCTAATTCTTTATAATTAGTAGTCTTCCTAGAACGGAGAATAATTTTAAGTTTTGACCACAGATTTTCAATGGGTGAAAAATCTGGTGAATAAGGTGACAAGTATATTAATTTTGCCCCTTTCTTTTCGATCGCTTTTTTCACTTCTTCTCCCATGTGAATAGAACAATTGTCCATCACTACACAAGCACCTTTCCATAGTTTTGGTACAAGTTTTCTGATAATAAAAGCTTCAAATGTAATTGCATCATTTCCACCTATTAGATTAACGGATGTTAAAATTTCATTAACTGACATTGCTCCAATTATTGACACATTTTTGCCACGTTTGGTTGGTCTTTGCCCCTTGGCTCTTTCACCTTTTAAAGCTCTAGCATATAACCTAACCATTGCCAAATTAACTCCAGATTCATCAATGAATATTAAGTCTTTAAAACTAATATTTTTAATTGTTTCCCAAAACTCACATCGCAGGATTTGAACTCGCTCAGTTCCTTTGCCTGAAGGGAAGAGAGTTTTTTTTTGAAAGTTATGTCTAAGAGTTTTATCATTCTTGCTATTGTCGATATACTAAGGGAAAATCCAATTTTCCCATAAAGTTTGGGACGAAGT
Source organism: Microcoleus sp. B4-D4 (assembly GCF_036705185.1). NCBI lineage: Bacteria > Bacillati > Cyanobacteriota > Cyanophyceae > Oscillatoriales > Microcoleaceae > Microcoleus > Microcoleus sp. B4-D4. The sequence goes on from NZ_JAUBTX010000068.1 coordinate 27,828, forward strand.
TCTTCAAGGGTTGCATCATTATTTTCTTCAATCAATTCCGCCAAAATGAGTAGTTGCTCCGCATTAAGTTTGCCTTTGGCTCCACATCGGTCAGTTCTCGGAGCAATGTTTTTTGTTTCACGATACTGTTTAAGCAATTTTTGTACAAAGCTCAGGGCCACCGAAAACCGCTTAGCTATTGCTTTTTGTGAAATGGGTTCAGCATGATAAGTATCAAGGATTTTCTGCCTAAAATCAATCGAATAAGTTTTCATTTTTAACAATGTATGAAGAGGAGTACAAGTTTACTTTTTGTGAGTCAACTTCTTCGTGCTGTCAGAAAAATGTTATTATGTGTGCTATCGCTTTCCCGTGGCTTGTGCGTAACCATGTAATTCTAGTTCAGTCGATCGTTCGTGTCTTCTCTGTTTGACCCTCATGAGTGTCAGTAACATGATACCTCATCTTTGTGAGAAAGGCTATACTACACTAGGAGTTGCTAATCCCCTTACAGGCGATTTAGCTAAAGAATGGCTAAATTCTATCAGCCTTTTTGCAACGAATTCGCTGCGAGTTGAAGTTCGACAGAAAAAAATACCTGATGGGGCTGGCGGCGTTATTGAAACTAATGTTAAGTTTCAAGTTTGGTTTGACCCAATTGCCAAGGGAGGAACGCCGATGTGCGCTGCTTTGCAAACAGCTTATGATATTCTTAATCACTGGTGTGCAACTCATCCAAATGCCTACCCTCCTCTCTTTATTCATATTACAGATGGGCAGAGTACAGACGGCGATCCCGAAGAACTTGCTAAGAAAATCCAACAGCTATCTACGAATGATGGAAATGTCTTAGTATTCAACATTCACCTTTCTAGCCAAGGGAGTGAGACGGCAATGCTGCCATCCTCAGTGTACGGTTTACCTGATAATTACGCAGAAAAACTATTTCGGATGTCAAGCTATATGCCAGAAAAAATGGTAGCTTTTGCTCAGCAAGCAGGAATAAAGAATGTTTCATCAGAATCACGATGTTTTGCCTACAATGTTCAGGAAATAACTCAACTGGTTGAACTCTTGGATATCGGTACAAGGGCGGCAACGGATGCTGTGGGAATGGATCGCTAGGTGTACATTATTAAAATATAGTCATGGCAAGACAAAACATCTCGCTCGAATGGGTAGCACTCATGCTCTTAGTAGGCTTCCTGCTGTTTATTATGGCAAATATTTGTCAAAATGAGCAGGAAAAAAACGTGAATAAAGATAATCAAGACCCTCAACCAGATGGTACATCAGATCACAGGGGGAACGCATCTTATTGAACACTATTCATCAGTGATGAGTATATTTTCAGATAAATTCACCATTATTAGAAGCTATAAACATACTTTGTAACGACTTTTAAGAGAAAAGAGGAACTGATTAATGATGATTTTTACTGGCTGCCATTTTTGAGAAAATAAAAAGCTTACAACCACTGCTTGCAAGTTGTATAATAGTTAGTAATGAGTTGTTTGTAAGAATTTAATTAACTG
>NZ_JAUBTX010000069.1:0-13237 GCF_036705185.1 Microcoleus sp. B4-D4
TCGACGATCGCATCATCAACTAATATGCCAACCACCAGCGACAGCGCCAACAAAGTCATGCTGTTAAGCGTATATCCCACCATCCTCAGCACAGCAAAAGTAGGAATTACCGACAGCGGCAAAGCCACAGCAGCAATCAAAGTTGCCCGCCAATCCCGCAGAAAAATAAAAATAGTAATAATCGCTAAAGCCGCCCCCAAAATTAAAGCATCCACAGAAGCTTGATAAGAATCTCGGATGTGGTCTGCTAAAGTATAAATAAGTTCCAGCTTCACATCCGGCGGCAAAGTTTTTTCCATTTTCTTGACAGCTTCCCGTACTGCTTCTTCCACAGTCACGAGAGTGCTGCCGGTGCTGCGGAGGATAGAAAAAGCCACCACGGGTTTGTTGTTTAGCCGCGCGCCCTGACGCGCTTCTGCATAGCCTTCGTCAACTTGTCCCAAACTCGAAAGCGGCACAAAACCGCCTTTGGGTAAAGTAATTTGATAAGCTTTCAACTGTTCGATAGTTTTGGCACTGCCGAGGGTGCGGACTGTTTGCTCGGAATTGCCGATTTCAGTTCTGCCACCGGGAAGATTGATATTAAAATTGCGAATTTGGTCGTTAACTTGGGTAGCTGTAATGCCGAGACTTTGCAGTAATTCCGGGTTTAAATCAACTCGAACATCCTTGTCTCTGCCTCCGATTCGCTGCACTTGAGCGACACCTTTAACGGATAGGAGGACACGGCTGATGTTTTGGTCGATTAATTCGCTTAACTGTTCTACGGTTTGGCGATCGGAAACCACGGCGTAGGACATAATTGAACTGCCGGCAAATTCCACCCGCTTGACAACGGGATCATTAATATCTTGCGGCAAGTTTTGGCGAATTTGGGCGATCGCATTTCGGACATCATTTGTAGCGCGATCGCTATTTGTGCCCAACAAAAAGTTAACTGTCGTATTAGAAGAACCATCATTAACAGTAGAAATAATGTGGTCAATATTCCCCAAACCCGCCACAGCATCTTCTACTTTTTTCGTAACTTGAGATTCAAGTTCTGCTGGATCTGCCCCCGGTTGGCTGACAGATATCGAAACAGAAGGGATATCGATATTAGGTGAATCATCAATGCCTAAAACGGGAAATGATACTAAACCCCCGATTGTTAAAATTAAGAATAGAACAATCGTAGGGACAGGCTGTTTAATCGACCAAGCCGAAATATTGAAAGACATAATGGGAATTGGGAATTGGGAATTGGGAATTGGGAATTGGGAATTGACAACCAGATATTCGAGAGCAATTTTCGTAGGGGCGATTTCACCAACAATCTTTGATGAGTACCGAAAATTAATATAAACCCGCCCCACCCAACCACAAATCCTGCGTACACAAACGCCCCAAAACATCTGGTTTGTCAGGGCGGGTTTATCAAGATTGTTTGTTACCCACAAATATCTTTGGTGAACCCGCCCTACAGAAATTATGTTTGTTTTACCAGACTTTCAATTACCAATGACTGCTGACTGCTGACTGCTGACTACTGACTACTGACTGACTACTTTTACCCGATCGCCATCCTTCAGATAACCAGCCCCAGCAATAACTACGCGATCGCCCGCTTTCAACCCTTTTTTAATCTCAACCTGAGCTTTCGTCAAATCGCCAACCGCCCCTCCAGTAATCTCCCCAACTACCACATTCTGAGCCTGCACCTTATCCTCGCCCACAAGTTTGTAAACAATAGAACTGCCGTCAGACTGCGGTAAAATAGCCTTAGCAGGAACTTTCAAACCTTGCTCCGTCGCCGTCGAAATCGAGGCGCGCAAAAACATTCCCGATCGCAAAAAATCGCTTGGCGGCAAATCAATTTTCACCGTAGCTTGGCGATTTTGCGGGTCAACTAACGGCGAAATCTCTCGCACAGTTCCCGACAACTTAATCCGCTTGTCAGAATCTGAAGTAATCTGCACGGCTGTTCCCGGCTGCACTTGCGAAATCTGAGTTTCCGGCACTTTCAATTGCAGTTCTAGCTTGTTTCCGCGAATAATCGAAAATAGTTTTTGACTCCCCGAAGAAACATCCCCAACACGACCAATTCTTTCAGCAACAATACCGCTGTCCGGTGCTCGGACGATCGTTTGTGAGAGTTGAGTTTCTAACTGTTGGATTTCGGCGTCATTGCTGCGGACACTTGCTGCGTTGTTCCCCACGTTTGCTCTAGCGCTGCTGACAGTTGCGGCCGCCGTATTCACCTTAGCGCGGGCACTACTGAGGGCCGCTTGCGCCGTACTGATATTAGCTTCGCCATTAGCTACTTTAGCTTTAGCCGATCGCACTTCTTCCGCTGCTTTGTTCTGTTCTTCCAAAGCTTTATTCAAATCGGCCTTAGCCTTGTTTACATCTTGAACAGCAGTTTCTCGCTCGGTTTTACGCTGTTCCAAATCTTGCTGGCTAATTACTCCCTGCGCCGCCAAATTGGAAAAACGATCTACTTCTCTTTGAGCTTGAGTTAACTTAGCCTCGGCCGAAGCAATTCCCGCTTTAGCTTGATTCACGCCAGCTTTAGCTTGTTCGACACCGGCTTGGGCTTGGCCGACACCTGTTTTAACTTGCGCTAAGTCAGCGACGGCTTTTTCCACGCCAGCTTGAGCTTGTTCGACACCGGCTTGGGCTTCTTTTTGGCTTGATTGAGCTTGCTGCACCTGAGCTTGCGCTTGGTCTACTGTAGAATCGGCCGATTGTCCTTTAGCCACCGCTGCGGCAATTTGCGATCGCACCACCGAATCATCCAAAATCGCCATTACCTGACCTTTTTCTACCGCATCCCCTTCTTTCACCAAAACCTGCTGGATTTGCAAACCGTTGGTTTGCGGCAATACCGGCAGCAAATCGTAGGGGGCCACAGTCCCCGTCGCTTCGAGAGTTTGAGCCACATCGGCCGATTTCACAGGCGCGACTGTCACCGTTTGAGCCGCTGGGGCTGTAGCCGCCGCTGGGGCTGTAGCCGCCGGTTTCGCGCTCTTCTGGCCAGCCGTCAAGTGTACTGCTAGCAGAGTTGCAGCTACGCCAATCCCCGCGCCCACCAACACCGTCGGCCACCTGATTTTTTTGCTGGGCCCAATTTCCGGCTCTTCTGGTTCCCCAAGTTCTGATTGTTCCCCATCTTCTGGAACTTCTAGGGATCTTTCTCGTTCATCTTCCTCACCGGAAAAGTGCCAGCTAGATCGGTCTGAAACTCCACTTTCAGGCGCATCGGCTATTGAATTTCTGTCGCGCCCGCTCTTTACGGGGAGAAGCGGTTGCTTTTCTTCCGCTTCTGAAAAAACTTGATTGGTCACTGTAGTTCCTCCCGCCGGTTTGAACCTTTGGTTTTTTATATTGTAAAGAAAGATTGCAATTTTTAGATCTAGTTTATTTTAGCCGAGGGCGCTAGTAATGTCGCGTCCTCCTTTTGGGTGAGTGTGAGGCGATTTCACTTGACTGCTGGCCGATCGATCGCCGGAGAGTTGCGATCGACATTTAATTCGCCCAGGGTTCCTCGCCGAGTATTATTAGCGTGATTTGGGGCCTGCGGGCGATCGGGCCAGCCCTGTCTGTAGCAAAACAATTTTCTCGTCACCAACTGATCCTCACAGAATTAAGCCTAATTTTGAACGAATTATTGCTAAAATCAGGCACATCGGCTCAAAAGTTGTACCAGTTTAATTGACAAAAATCATAATGAACAGTGTTTTTTCTCCCGTCCAACAGTTGCTAATTACTTGGTTGCTAGTGCTAGTAACGGGATGGTTTACCCTAACTGCGATCAGTTATGTTGGGGAACTGGTCAGCATTTTAGTGACAGCCGGACTGATTGCATTCTTATTAAATTATGCAGTAGCAAGACTTCAAGTATTTTTGCCACGGGGAGTAGCTGCTGCGCTCGTTTATTTAGTTGCGGGTTTGCTAGTATTAGTAATTGGTTTAACTATTGTACCGCCTGTGTTCACCCAAGCGAGTCAGTTAGGGGTAAGATTCCCGGACTTGCTGGAGTCGGCGCGGCAGCAGTTAGGTGAATTTCAAACATGGAGTGCCGATCGCAATTTGCCCTTTGACGTGCAAATATTGGAGCAGCAGTTATCGGCGAAAGTACAGGAGCAAGTACAGGCGATCGCAAGTACAAGTTTAGGTTTAGTCGTAGGTACTTTTAACTGGTTTATCGACTTAATCTTTATCCTGGTAATTTCATTTTATATGCTCTTAGACGGTAAAAGAGTGTGGCAGGGTTTGACCAGCATTTTTTCCCCAGATATTCGCTATGTGTTAACCGAAACTTTGCAGCGAAACCTCCAACGATTTGTCTCTGGACAGTTGCTACTGGGACTCTTTATGGCGATCGCACTAACTCTCGCTTTTTCGTGGCTGCAAGTTCCGTTTTTTCTGTTGTTTGCCGTGTTTATCGGATTGATGGAAATAATTCCGTTTATCGGAGCGACGCTTGGCATTGGAGCGGTTACTATAATTGTAGCATTTATCGATTGGTGGCTGGCGCTGCAAGTGTTGGCAGTGGCGATCGGTCTCCAGCAAATCAAAGACAATTTAGTCGCCCCCCGAATCATGGGGAATCTCACCGGATTGAGTCCAGTAATTATTTTCACAGCTTTACTCTTAGGAGGTAGAGTAGGAGGATTGTTAGGAGTTATCCTGGCCATTCCCCTAACTGGCGTTGTCAAAAGTATAGTAGAAATCTTACTCAATCCCAAATTGCCTCCGCAAACAGGCTCGTTTTTCTACAATCCTTTTAACGGCGAGGAATTGAGTCAAACAACGGATCGTGAAACTCAACTAATTTTGGTTGCCGATGAAGAAAAATAGTCTAAGGTTCGTAGTAAAAAATTCTGTCCGTAAAGTTTTTATCAGTCAGCTCGTTTGCTCGTTATTGCTCGTTACCAGGCTCTGCCTGGTAATGCAGACCCGGAGGCTCTGCCTCTCTTTATCTTTACCTTGCAGCTTCTGAAAACATAGGATTTTGGCAGATGTTTAAGTTATAAAATCTTCGTTTCTTAAGAAGCACTAAAGTCCTGACTACGAACTTTTCAATAAGCCCTAAAGTCCTGACTACGAACCTTTTAAAAAGGACTAAAGTCCTCACTACGAACCAACTTAAAATCTCAAACCTAAAACTTATGAAATGGTGGCAAAATCTTAGGCAAAATCCTCTGGCTCGACTGGGAGCAGTGGTATTATTATTTTTTTATACAGTCGCATTTTTCGCCGAATTTGTGGCCCCCTACGACCCCTACGACTCTCAATTAAACGGTTCATTGTTGCCGCCGACCCAGATTCATTTAAGCACCAAAGACGGGCGATTTATCGGGCCTCACGTTTATCCGACCACTCAGGGCCCAGTAGACGTGAATACGGGCGCTCGCGAGCTAATTGTAGACTGGCAAAAACCCTCTGCTGTCGGTTTGTTTGTCAAAGGTTCTCCCTATAAGTTTTTAGGGATTTTACCTTTAAATATCCACTTATTTGGAACTACCGGCCAAGCCAAAATCAATATTTTAGGCACAGATGAACAAGCTCGCGATCAATTCAGCCGCCTAGTACATGGTAGCCGAATTAGCCTCAGCATCGGTTTAGTTGGTATAGCAATTTCTTTCCCCTTGGGATTGTTGATCGGAGGAATATCCGGTTATTTCGGCAGTTGGATTGACAGTATATTAATGCGATTCGCCGAAGTATTGATGACGATTCCCGGTCTTTATTTATTAGTAGCGCTAGCAGCAGTGCTCCCCCCAGGCTTAACCAGCGCTCAGCGATTTATATTGATTGTGCTGATTACTTCATTTATCAGTTGGGCGAGTTTAGCGCGGGTGATTCGCGGTCAGGTACTGTCAATAAAACAACGAGAATTCGTGCAAGCGGCGCGCGCAATGGGCGCGAATCCAATTTATATTATTGTCCGCCACGTTTTGCCACAAACTGCAACCTATGTCATTATTTCTGCTACTTTGTCGGTTCCGGGTTTTATTGTGGCGGAGTCGGTTTTGAGTTTAATTGGTTTGGGAATTCAACAACCCGATCCTTCTTGGGGAAATTTGCTATCTCTGTCTACGAATGCTTCAATTTTAGTGTTGCAGCCTTGGTTAGTTTGGCCTCCGGCGACACTGATTATTTTGACTGTTTTGGCGTTCAATTTATTGGGGGATGGGTTGCGGGATGCTCTCGATCCGAGAAGCATTCAAAGGTAATTGGTAATTGGTAATTGGTAATTGGTAATTGGTAATTGGTAATTGGTAATTGGTAATTGGAAAATCAAATATTTGTAGGGGCGGATTTTCCGACCATAATCGCCTCAAAACAAATAATATCAAAACCCGCCTCCGCCCCAATAATGAATCGAAATAATCTTAATTATCAAGGTTTATCTAGATAATTCGCGGTGTGGGGGCGGGTTTATTAATATTTGGGATGTGAAGGAAAGATTGTTTGTGAACGCGCCCTACGGAATTATATTAATGACCAATAACCACTAATCAATAACCAATAACAAATAACAAATAACCAACAACCAATAACAAATAACCAATAACAAATAACCAATAACCAATTATTTAAGTATTGAGAGGTAAGCGGATCGTAAAAGTAGAACCCACACCTTCCTGACTTTTTACTGAAATATTGCCGCCCATCATTAAGCAAAAACGCTGGCTGATTGCTAGTCCCAAACCGGTGCCGCCGTACTTGCGGGTGGTAGAAGCGTCTGCTTGGGTAAAGGGTTGGAAAATCTGCTGCAATTGGTCTGGATTCATGCCAATTCCTGTATCTGTACAATTAAAAACTAAAAATTCTTTACAGGGATTTGATGCTGGAGAATTTGCCGGGGGTTCAGAACTGTTTTCTGGTATTGCTTCGCTGATGTTGTCAGCGGTTTCTCGGCTGGCGGTGAGGGTAATTGTACCGTTTTTAGTGAATTTGGCGGCATTGCTCAGCAAGTTTAATAAAATCTGTCGCACTTTGGTAATGTCACCGTGCATAGTGCCGATATTGCTAATTTGGTGCAGGTTGAGAGTGTTGCCGTTTTTTTCAATTAGTGGGGTGGCGGTGTCGGCGACTTCTTCAATCAAGGCGGCGATGTCGAAGGTTTCTAAGTAAAGATCCATGCGGCCGGCTTCGATTTTAGAGATGTCGAGAATGTCGTTGATTAGTGATAGCAAGTGTCGGCCGGATGTGCGGATTTTGTCTAAGTCTGGGGTGAGTTCGTCGTAGCCCAATTCTGCGGTTTCTTCTTGGAGCATTTCGCTGTATCCGATGATGGCATTGAGGGGTGTTCGCAGTTCGTGGCTCATGTTTGCTAAAAATGCGCTTTTTGCGGTGGAGGCGGCTTCGGCTGCTTCTAGGGCGACTTGCAAGGCGTTTTCAAAGACTTTGCGATCGCTAATATCCTCGACGCTGCCTTCGTAGTAGAGTACCTCACCGTCGGCGCTGCACACTGCGCGGGCGCTTTCAGAAATCCAAATGATGCTGCCGTCAACGCGGTACACTTCTGACTCAAATCCTGATATTTGTCCGAATTCTTGCATCACTTGCATAAACTTCTGGCGCTGCTGAGGATTGACGTAAGCTTGCTGTCTAATATTTGTGAGATTTGATGTCAATTCTTCGGGAGTTGCGTAGCCGTAGATGCGGGCTAAAGCTGGGTTGACGCTTAAGAATCGGCCTTCTGGGGTTGTTTGAAAAATGCCTTCGACTGCGTTTTCAAAGATGCTGCGGTATTTTTGTTCTGCTTGACGCAGTGCGTTTTGTGTTCGATCGCGATCGCTAGCTTCGATCGCCAATGATACCAAATCTGCCAGGGAAGCAGCAAAATTTTGCTCTTCTACTGTCCAGTTGCGAACACTTCCCACCTGTTCGATACAGATAACTCCGACTGTTTGGCCTCCCAGTCGCACCGGCGCATCTAAGGTGGATGTAGTGCCGTTTTCGGCAAAATAAGATGTCGCTAATTCTCTAGTTCTGATATCTGAGAGAGCGTTGTCGGCTGCGATCGTCCGGTATTCTTCCAAAGCTTTAAAATAAGCTGGATAGTCTGCTGCAGCGAGTTCCACACCCTGGGAGTGCTGCTGGTTGCTGCACCAAAATTGGTCGAGACATTGCAGTTTCGAGCGGCCCTCATCGTACAACCAAGCTCCTGCTCCTTGTGCATTTAAGGTACGAGCCGCAGCTTCGGTGATTTGCCTCAAAGCTACTTGCAAATTGCCTCGATATAGCACTTTATTTCTGGCTAATTCTACCAAAACCGTATTTTGTGTGAGCAATTGTTTTTGTCTCATCCGCCGCAGGGATTCGGCTCGCTTTTTTTCGGTAATGTCGCGGGCTACCCAAATTACTGATGCTTCTGAGAGCGGCGAAATACTGCCGGCAAAACAAACTTCGCGTTCATCAATGGTTAAATCGTATTCGATGCTGACTGTTTGCTGAGTATCTAAAGCTACTCGGATGTGGTTTAAAAAGTAGTCTGCTGTAGCTTGCGGAAACGTTTCTCCGATTGTTTTGCCTACTAATTCTTCGGCTGGTTTGTATAGCAGAGACATATTTGTGGGCGCGATTTTCAAGTAGCGGCCGGTGGAGTCCAAAACTATAATTAATTCGTTCATGGCTGCAAACAAAGCCCGCAATTCTGCTTCGGTGGCTGCGAGTTCGGCAGTCCGCTCTGCTACTCGCTGTTCTAAACTGGAGTTGGTTTGTTCTAGGGCGACAAAAGACGATCGCAATTGTCTGGCCATCTGGTTGAAAGACTGAGCTAAAAGACCGAGTTCGTTGATGCCTTTGACTTCGACTTCGCCGTCTAATTCCGAGGATGTGAAGTCGGAGGATTCGGACATTTTTGTTAATGCTTTGGAAGCTTCTAGCAATCGGGTGATCGGTTGGACAACCCAGCGAGAGGTGAAGATTCCTAGGGCGATCGCCAATATGAAGGCAAAAAAGCACAATAAGATAGTTGTGCGAGTGTTGGCGTTAATTTGCTCCATAAAGTCTGCTTCCGGGATGACCACTACGATCAGCCAATCGAGGCCGCGGCCGTCTTGCAGGGGAGCAACCGTAATGAATTGACGTTTGCCGTCTAGATCGAAGGTAAACTGTCCTTGGCTGCTAATTTGTGTAAAACTGCCAAATTGTTTTTGCAAGTATGTGGATGCCGATCGAATGAGCAAATTTTTGCTTTGTGTCGCCAACAGCCGTTTTTGTCCGTCTTTGGTGGTGACAAAGGGCAGTTCGTCCGTGGAACTGGCGACTATTTCCCCGCTGCGTTCGATCGCAAAAACTTGTCCCGACGGGCTAATTTTGATTCTTTTGAGAAAATCGCTGATTTGAGAAAGAGTCAGGTCAATTGCCAGAACTCCTTGCAGGCTGCCCGTTTGGTTGTAGATGGGCATCACCGGAGTAATCCCCAGAACGGGCGCTGCTGTGAAGACGTAGATCGGAGACCAACTGGCTTTTCCTGACTGTTTGGCAGTTGTGTACCAGGGTCTTGTACGGGGGTCGTAGGGGGCGGTTTGGATTAGTTCTGTGCGATTTCCCTGGCTGTCCAGGCGATAAATTTGGCGGTTGGGAGCGGTTGATTCGTCTCTGATGTATACTAAGTCTTCTGCTTCGCGTTTGAGCAAGAGAAATCTGCCCTGTTCGTCGCCGTAGTAGATGGTTGTAGTTCGATCGCTCAGCTTGGTCTGGTTCCACAAATAGCGCTCTAAATTGGGGAAATCTTCCGGGTTTAAGTTTCCCGAAGCGATCGCAGCAGTATTCATTTGCAGAAACAGGTGAGACACATCCCCAAAACTGCGGAAATTTTCTTTCGTCCGGGCTGCGACTTCCAAGCTCAACCTAGTAGCAAGGTTATTGACGGTTTTCTGGCTGTTGCGAAACGACAGCCATCCCGTTACGCCGACTGCTACGGAGATTTGTACCACCAGGGGTATCAACAAAACTAGGCTCAGTGACATCTTGGGCGAGCTTTTCATCAGACAACACTGCTCAGAATTTTCAATAACATCAATATTCTTGCACTTACCAGGTTTGCGTATCGTTTGTCGATTAAAAGATGCCCTAGATATTATAAATTATCAAGTTGCACACCAATAGTGAGGTGCCGTAGCTTGCCGCTCAAAACTTGGTTGAGGTTTCAACAGCTACTGTAAAAAATTATAATATTAATTGTGCCACTACTTGTGTGAATTCGCCGATCGCGATCGGGGACACAGCGCCCAAAACTCACACCCGATTAAACATAATACAACTGCAGGCAACCTTCGAGCCCTTAATTCATCAATCAGTCCCAATTATTATTTAACCTCAAACCTCAAATTGTATAAAATCTACAATTCTCTCATTTACTCCGGGTGGCGAACGCCAGCCTTGTCCCTGCTGAATAAAAAATTGATTCTAAATTTTTATACCAAGCCATCACAAATGTAAGTTATTTGACAATCCCCTGTTAAAAAATTTGCTATTAATAAAATAAGCTGGCAAAATCCCGATCGCGCCAAAAGAGGTTGAACAGTTGAGAGTAGACTGTTGACAGTTGACAAACGGACGATCGCTTGCGCCCCGCTCCGCTACGACATTTTAGCAAAATAATACTTCTGGAGGATGACATGAACTATACATTTGAAATCCTGGGCGTATCTCCAACTTTATCATTTTTTAACCAGCAGCAGGAATTGCTGCAACAACAGCAACCGTCCGGTGTAGAATACTTGGGAAACCGGAAGTGCACTCTCGATTCTTTTGTGGCATCCGTAGAGATAGTTTCTCCCTATCGCGGCTGGGATGTCGATCGAGTCGTAGACACCGTAATTAGTTTCTGGTTTCACAACTCCGAGAGCATCCAGTATTGGAAGGACAGGTTGCAGGATGCCGGCAGCGAAAACTTGTTAGTTGCCAGAGTAGGCGACATCAAGTCTTTACAAGCCGCATTTGAATCGCTGCTGGGCGAATAGGAAAATCGGTAATGGGTAAGAAGTCATTAGTCATTAGTCATTAGTTGTTGGTTAGTTGTTATTGGTTATTGGTTAGTTGTTATTGGTTATTGGTTAGTTGTTATTGGTTGCCAGTTATTGGTTGCTAGTTATTGGTTGCTAGTTATTAGCGATCCCCCGATCGAACCTCCAACGTCATCAGGCAAAAGGAAGGAACTATGCTAAATTACCAACTTCTATTGACAACTAACTACTAATAACCAACAACTAATAGCCAATAGCTAATAACCCACAACCAACAACGACAACCAATAACTAATAGCCAACTAATAGCCAACCAATAACCAATAACCAATTCCCAATTCCCAATTCCCAATTCCCAATTCCCAATTCCCAAATATTATGTCTCGTTCAAAAGCCCTGCAATCTTATATTTTTGTCCGCTTACTCCTAGCACCGCTAATGTTGTGGACAATCACCACAGCAGTATTTTTGCTGCTGCGGGCCACTCCGGGCGACCCCATAGACGCAATTCTCGGTTCGCGAGCTCCCGCCGCCGCCAAAGCAGCAATGCGAACCCAACTCGGCCTCGACGCACCCCTGTGGGAACAATATCTTAAATACATGAAAGACTTGTTGGGCTTAGACTTGGGAACCTCCATCACCACTCGCGGACAAACCGTCTGGCAAATTATCGGAGATTATTTCCCCGCTACAGTGGAATTAGCAGTTTGTAGCATGGCCATAGCTTTAATTGTCGGTATCAGTATCGGTTCCCTAGCAGCATCCCGCCCCAACACTATTTTCGATGCAGCAGGCCGTTTGTTTGGCATTATCACTTACTCGCTGCCGGCTTTTTGGGCTGGCATGGTTTTGCAGTTGATTTTCGCGGTGCAGTTGGGCTGGTTTCCCTTGGGAACCCGCTTTCCGGTGACATTCCCAGCCCCCCAAAGCTACACGGGACTTTACACTGTAGACAGTATCCTGAGCGCTAACCCGGGTCAGTTTCTCACCAGTTTGCATTATTTGGCACTTCCGAGTTTGACGCTGGGCATTCTTTTGAGCGGCATTTTTGAGCGAATTGTCAGGGTGAATCTCAAGCAAACTTTGCAAGCAGATTATGTGGAAGCAGCCCGAGCTCGCGGCATTCCTGAATTGCAGATTTTATGGGCTCACGCTCTGAAAAATGCGCTAATTCCGGTGATTACTGTCTTAGGATTGACTTTTGCTGCACTGTTGGGCGGCGCTATTTTAACCGAGGTTACTTTTTCGTGGCCGGGGCTGGCAAATCGCCTTTACGAAGCGATTAGTTTGCGGGATTATCCAACTGTTCAAGGTATTGTGGTATTTTTTGCTGGGATTGTGGTAATTGCTAGCATTGTAATTGATGTTTTGAACGCTGCCGTTGACCCGCGCATTCGGTACTAAATAGTCAGTTGTTAGTTGTCAGTGGTCAGTGGTTAGTAGTTAGTTGTTAGTTGTCATACCAAATCCGGGTTTTGGATACCATTTATGAACCAGTCGGCGCAGGCCGACTTTGTTTCTGTAGACGCGGTTTCAACCGCCGGATCATCTTTATCAACTTTGTTTGACTCTTCCGCGTTTCAACCGCCGGATCATCTTTGTTTGACTTTCTGGCGGTTTCAACCGCCGAATCATTTTTCTGCGTGCGCCAAATGTTGCAGCCAAAATCAGCCACCTCAGAAACAGCGATCGAAAATATCGGCTTTTAGACTCAGGACACTTTGCAGTCGATCGGCAATACTAGAGGAATAATAAAGCAAAATTTGAGGAAAAGCTGATGAAATTATTACAAATAACCGTCGCTCTATCGGCTGCTTTGACCCCACTAATGGCTGAAGCTGCCTTTAGCCGCCCGATAGTGGACGCAGGCGACTTTCCCAGAGCCTCAAACCCCCGAGTAAACGTGCCGGTTTGCTTCATCGAAACCCCAAGCGGCACAACTTTTGATTTAGTCAGATTGTGCGGCACCAACGCCGAGCCCCAAAATACGGCTCCTGTAGCCGGCAACCCCGCCAATGATCCTGCAAATAACCGCAACGTAACTAATCCGGCTGCAGCCCCGAACCCCAACAGCGTCACCAGAGATGCTGTGGGCACTCCCATAACTACTCCTGGGAGTGCAAATCCCGCCAATCCCGCCAATCCCGCCAATCCCAACAATCTCAATCCGGGAACTTCGCCGAATATCACTCCCAACAATCTCAATCCGGGAACTTCGCCGAATATCACTCCCAACAATCTCAATCCGGGAACTTCGCCGAATATCA
>NZ_JAUBTX010000069.1:13337-29237 GCF_036705185.1 Microcoleus sp. B4-D4
CTCCCAGTAATCTCAATCCGGGAACTTCGCCGAATATCACTCCCAACAATCTCAATCCGGGAAGTTCGCCGAATACCACTCCCAATAATCTCAATCCGGGAAGTTCGCCTTATATCACTCCCCGGAGCAACAATTTGTCTCCAAACGGTGGAAATGTCAATGGCGCGGGCACTTTTTGAACTGCCTGGGATGAGTTAAGCTAAGACATTGAAGTGCCGATTCCCTACCCTTCGGGAACGCTTCGCGAACAGGATAGCTTCGCTTCACGCGCTTGAGGATACCTATTGTGTCAAACTTAGTTCAACGCTTAGAAATAACCGCTCACCCGCAACTGGAAAAATCCCTTGGTTATCGAGGAGATAGCCGCTGGGTAGCCTGGGGTTGGGAACCAGACATCGACCAAATTATTTCCAGCGACGGCAAAACAGTCGGTACCGGCAATAATATGGCTTGGCTGGTGTTTTTGCAGCACGATGTAGTTCAGCCTGCTGTACGAGAATACAACTTCGGTGAGGGCGATCGCTACTGGTTGCTTTTAGACAGAGAAACTAGAATTCTCTACGCCGGCGAAGAGAAAGCAGTGCAGAATCTGCTCGAACAGCCGGAAAGTTTAGCTTTGTTAGCTTGTCTCGATGGCGGCCAGAGTTCGCTACCAAACCCTGAAACTTGGCAGCAAACGCTATCTAAACTAACCGCCAAAAAAGCCTTTCGCAACCTGACAAACGCCATTCCTTTCGGCATCGCAGCCGCTTTGATAGGTGCTTTAGGAGTCGGAACCGGACTCTGGGTTGTCCCGGCGGTGCAACAGAAACTAGCCGAAAAAACAACTTTTATTTCCCCAATTAGTTCTACCGCCAACTGCGGGATTGGCGGTTCCGACGATTTTTCGTCTTATGTCGGTTCGTCAAAGGGAAATAAAGAGCTTCACTTAATCGGGGTTTACGAAGCAAATGCCGCTCACGGGAACGGAAAAAGAGCGAAAAGCACTATCGAAGTCAAAGTAGAACGCCGAAACAAGCCAATAATTCTTGCACTTTCCGCCTACGAACCGATTAACTGGAACCTGAATGTAGAACCCGGAGCAGTTATCGAGAAAATCATTGTTAACGGATACCACAACCAAACTGTTTCTGGAGTTTCTGGAGTTCCCATAGAAGAACACAGTTACGAAGAAACCGGAGAGCATATGGGCAACTTTATCTACAAGTGGAATGCTACTCCTGAAAGTGGCGAAAATGACTCTCTAGTCACCAAATTGGAACAGATAAACCGCACAAGTTTAACTTCTTTTCAAGGATGCTATCGAGGTACGAACTTTAGTATTAAATGAGCGCAGCGACAGAAAGTGAAGAGTTAAAACCGAGTCCGATTGAATCAAAAAACCCGCGCGGGCGGGTTTTTTATTAATATTTAAAATTATTGATATTTATATGGTAAAATATCAAGTCCGGTAGATTGCCGCAACAAAAATGATTGGTTCGTTTTTAACAGACCGGACGCGATATAATACCAATTTCATAAAGTTATGCTACTACCGAAAGTTTGACTCGACCCCTTTATAAGGTGGGGGTTGGGGGGATAGATATGTAGCGCTATTTTATAAATTTGGTATAATATGCCGTGGTGTCGTTCTCAATTGTCATATAATGTCCGGTAAATTTAACACCATCAATAAGGTTCGTAGTGAGGAATTTATTCCTTCTTGATGCGGATTAAAGTCCTCACAACGAACCCTTTTGATTGTAAGTTTTTTTCTAGCTCAATATCAATTTCTAGTTCTAACAATGCTAATAAAAACTCTATGAAATACTGGTACGAAACCCTCGCAGTAGCGCAGCGAATTTTAATTGAATTGGGAAGACGGCGGCGCAGCTTAGTCTTGTGGAGTATTTTCCCAATTTCTATCTTGCTAATTAACGCTTTAATTTTAAAAGAACGGGCTAATCTCACTACAGCAAAAGCTTTTGAAAGCGCCGCACCTGCAAGTTTAGTAGGAGCGGCTTTATTTTTTAGCTGTCTCGGCGGCAGCGTAGCAACGGTGGTTTCAGAGCGAGAACAGCACACTCTCAAACGCTTGTTTATTTCCCCCTTGAGTGGCACTTCTTACTTTTTAGGAATTTTTCTGGCTCACAGTTGTATCGGCATCGGTCAGGTAATCTTAGTATATGCGATCGCCTCTTTTTTCGGAGCACAATTTCAAGGCTCTATTTTATTAGGATGCGGGATTATTTTACTGAGTATTATATCTTACGTAGGAGTAGGCTTTATTCTCGGAACGCAGTTTGCGAGGCGCACTGAAGATGTCAACTCGCTAGTGGCGGCTTTCGGCGTTCCTTTGTTGATTTTAGGAGGGGCATTTTTGCCTGCTTCGCTTTTTCCCAAAACTCTGCTGGATATCGCCCAGTACAATCCTATTTATCACATGAACGAAGCGCTGATGGGCGTGTGGGCTGGCGGCAAAGATTTTGCTGATATTGAATCGCATTTCTGGTTTTTGTTTATTTTTGCTGTTTTAATGATCGGAGGCGGATGGATGTCTTATCGGCGGATGTTGAGAGTGGAAAGAAGGCTTTAAGCAAGACCGAATAAACCGGGTTTTTTACTGGATTTGTGGGCGAAAGCGCCGTATTTGTCGTAAAAAACCCGGTTTCTCGCTAACTCTGTGCGATCGTACTATTAAACTTAAGGAGATGTAAAATTTTGCTGCAAATAGAAAAGCTGAATAAATCCTACGGCCCGCGTTCAGTGCTTAAAGATTTAACACTGCACATTCAAAAAGGAGAAATTTACGGTTTGCTCGGGCCAAACGGGGCGGGAAAAACTACAACTATCAATATTTTATGCAGTTTGCTAAATGCTGACAGTGGCAAAGTTTCTATCAATGGCGAACCTGTTTCGGAGTCTACTAAATTGTTAATAGGTGTAGCACCACAGGAAAATTTGCTTTACAAAAGCCTTAGCTGCGAAGAAAATCTCAATTTTTTTGCTCAAATTTATGCTTTAGACCGCAAGCAGCGCCGCTATCAAGTTGAACAATGTTTAAAGGCTGTAAATTTGACTGATAGAGCTCAAAGTCCGGTGGAAACTTTGAGCGGAGGGATGCAGCGCCGTTTGAATATTGCGGTGGCTTTGGTACACCAGCCTAAATTAGTAATTTTAGATGAACCGACAACGGGTTTAGATATTGAGGCTCGTTATGAAATTTGGGAGTTGATTCAGCGCTTGCAATCGGAAGGTATTACAATTTTGCTGACTACTCATTTGTTGGATGAAGCTGAGCGTTTGTGTCAAAAAATTGGAATTTTAAAGAATGGTAGTATTGTGGCTGAGGGCAGTTTGGAGGAGTTGCAAAAACTGATTCCGGCTCAGGAAATTATTGTTGTTAAAACTGCGGAGGAAGAAAAGGCGATCGTTCGCGCTGCAAAATACGGTTTCATTCCCCGCCGCTACGGTAGCGATTTGGCTTTTTGGCTGCCGGAACGTTTGGAATTAAAAGAGATTATTTTGCTTTTTGATGGGATTTCTATTTATTCCATCGCTCGGTATCCGGTGCGGTTAGAACATATTTATGTCGAGGTGACGAAACAAAGCGAACAATGACACAGACAAGGGAGGATTGGCCCGCACTATCCACGAGCCCTACAAAATCCTTCGCGCCGAGAGAGGCACAGCATCTGCATTACCAGGCAGAGCCTGGTAACTGTTGACTGTTGACTGTTGACTGTTGACTGTTGACTGTTGACTCGATTTTATTATTCCGATGCAACCGGAATTGATATAAGTATGAGTTTAGACGGCTTTTGCCCACGATTGCCAAGTTTCCATCAGGCGGAAACCGACTGATTCATAAAGCTTTGTCGCGCCTGTCAAACTGTCAGCATCGACGCTGAGTTTAGCGGTATTTGCACCCGCTGCTTTTAAGGTGTGCAATCCGGCTAACAACATTGCTTTTCCTAAACCCATTTTCCGAAAGTCGCGCCGCGTTCCCAATAGTTCAATCCAGCCGTCTTTTGTGCCGCTGCGGGGATTTTTTTGGGGTTTGATTTGACAGTCGCAGAAAGCTGCAAATTTACGATCGCCCGAAACAGCAATTAAATCTAATTCCGGCTGATAATTTTCGTCTTGCATCCAGTAGCGCACGATTTCGGCAGTTAAATCGTGGTGGTTCCAGTGATCGATAAATGACTGGTTGAACATTTCTACCCAGGGTTGGATATCTTGTTCTCCCGATACGTGTGTCAGCGCAAAGTCTGCGGGAAATTCGGGTGTGGGAATGGGTTCGGCGAGCGATCGCGCCATTGTGAGAAAATAGCGATCGACTTCAAAGCCCTGTTTCTCTAACAGCAGCATCAGATCGGTTTTATCCTCACGGCTGTAGGTGTGCAATTTGGCGGGCAAATTGCGTTTTTTTCCTACTTCGCCCAGGCGTGTTTCTCCCCATTTAATTATGTCTTTTTCTAAGCCTTCACCCCGTACATTTGGATGCACGTAAAACCAGAGACAAGCTTCTATTTCATCGGTGGAATCTGGCATATCTAACAGTGCCAAACCGATGAGTTTGCAGTTACCGTCTTCCCACAATTGGACATCGCGGGCTTTGTCGAGTTGGGGGGCGTCAAGGATCAGCTTTAGTTCAGTTGCTGAAACTTCTTCGCCTAGTCGATCGACTGTTTCGCAATCATCGATTAAATTTGCGATCGCGCACCAGTCACTTTCGCCCTTGTAGGAGCGTGTCGTCAAGATATTCATAAAAAACTTTGCAATCCGTAATTTCGGACTGTTCCTCTTAATCGGTATTGGCAAATGAGTAGAGTAATTCTGACATTTTGCACAAATGTCAACAACAGTCAAGATGGCTGTTCCACAAAAAATTAATTTTGCGTGTAACAGGCAAAAAAGCCTGTTACACAATAAATCAATGTTTTTTTGGGGCTGCAGCAGTCCGCACCTCAACTGATTTTAGTATTAGAGAATGATGTTGATAAAACTCATAAACCTGTTTATATCACCCAGGCTTTCAGGTTTTATCTCATAGCGCAATCATAAAAATTGGTTAGCCCATTTGGGCGGTTTTTTTTATTTGAGTCTGTGGTTAGAGGAACGCCCAACCTTTGCAAGCAGCGTCCTCGAAGTTATCAAAGCTGGTGCTTAAGTAACTGTTGTTTAAATAAATTTAATGCAGCTAAGTAAAGAAGTTTTCACCCCCACCGGGTAGTTGATTTTTACTTTTGCTCTATCTTACAACAAATCCTGTTTCAAGAATTTGTTGCTGCTTCTTTTAACTCACCCGATCGGGGGAGGGGAACAGTTGAAGTTCTTAAAAAATTCCCTAAGTCAACTATAACCGCTCAGGTTTTTTTTTGCAAGTTCGATCTGAGGGGAGTTTTGTTAGTATTAGCCCGATCCTGGTTTAGACGGCAGAAGCAGCGCGCTTTGAAGCGTTCGTAAGTATAGTTTTGATAACTTTTTGCCAGACTTGAAGATTTAACTTTATCCGAACGTTAAACTGACGTTAAACTGCTTTCTGGGATTTGTGTGAGGTAAATATGCTTGACAACCTCGATTTAGATATTTCGTTGGATAAAGAAACCTATGAGGCCAAAATCGAAGTTTTAATGCAGCAGTTGCGATCGCTCCAACAAACCTGCTGGGAAAAAAAAATGCCCGTAATCATCGTACTCGAAGGCTGGGCCGCTGCGGGCAAAGGCGCACTCGTCAAAAAAATGGTGGGTTACATGGACCCGCGCGGCTTTACCGTTCACCCGATTTGGCCGCCGTCAGAGGCAGAAATGGACTATCCTTTTCTGTGGCGGTTTTGGCAGAAACTCCCAGCCCGCGGTCGGATTGGCTTTTTTTATCACAGTTGGTACACTCATCTTTTAGAAGACCGGTTGTTCGAGAGAGTCTCCGAGGCCGAAGTACCGACAATCATCAGACAAATCAACGCCTTCGAGCGAATGATGGTAAACGACGGCGTGGCAATTGCCAAATTTTGGATTCATCTGAGCAAAAAAGAACTCAAACATCGGCTCAAAAAACTAGAAGACGATACTTTACAAGCTTGGCGAGTGCGGCCGGAAGATTGGAAACAAGCCAAAAAATATCAAGAATACAGAACTTTGGCCGAAGAAATGATAACTCAAACCGGCACGGGCCCGGCACCTTGGACGCTAGTAGAGGGCGACTGTCAGCGCTGGGCGAGAGTCAAAGTTTTAACGCAAATGGCAGCCAAAATTACAGAAGCCCTAGACAGACTCCCCACACAATCTGCACCAGTTCCACTGCCGCCTCAAGAAAGGTTGCAACCCACCGAACCAGACTTGCTCGCCCAAGTAGATTTAACTCTATCCTTGTCGCCAGAGGAATACAAACACGAACTTCGCGAAGCACAAACGAGTTTTGGCGAACTGCAACAAAGCATCCACGAAAAGGAAATCCCCGTGTTAGTGCTGTTTGAAGGTTGGGATGCGGCCGGCAAAGGAGGAGCGATCAAACGTTTGACGGACATTCTAGACCCCCGCAGTTACACCGTCAATGCCTTTGCTGCGCCGACGGATGAAGAAAAAGCTCACCACTACCTCTGGCGCTTCTGGCGGGAGTTGCCGACTGCTGGTAAAATCAGCATTTGCGATCGCAGTTGGTATGGTAGAGTGCTCGTCGAGCGAGTCGAAGGATTTGCCACCGAACTCGAATGGCGTCGAGCTTACCAGGAAATCAACGAATTTGAGGAGCAACTCACCAGTTTCGGTTGTGTTTTAGTTAAATTCTGGCTGCACATCAGTCCAGACGAGCAACTAAAGCGGTTTACAGACCGACAAAACAATTCATTTAAACAATACAAACTTACTCAAGAAGATTGGCGAAATAGAGAAAAGTGGAATTATTATGAAGTGGCGGTAAATCAAATGATTCAGCGCACCAACACGCCGACAGCTCCCTGGACGCTAATTGCGGCCGATAACAAGTATTATGCTCGTGTTAAAGTAATTCAAACGGTAACGCAGGCAATTCGGAATCAACTGAAACGCCTATAAATTGGGATTGGTAAATGGGTAACAGATAATGGGAAAATAGCAGGCAGCAGAAAGCAGGCTGGAATTACCAATTTTACAGGCTGCTGGCTCGCTCCATTAGCAATTACCAATCAACCATTACCAATTATCAATTACCAATTAACTCTCAGCAATCTGTAACCCGCCCCAAAACGGGTACCGTGTCCCGACTATCTTGTTTGGAGATTCTAACATTTTAGAGCGAAGTGCCAGCTCCCAGATTTATCTGTGGAGTCAATCTAAAATCTAAAATTATTCAATTCTTCAATCGATTGACTGGAAGTAGCGGGCTTGCAGCCTGCAACCAATAGTTGAGAGCTGAGGGGAATCGAACCTTTCTGAGAAATGCGATCGGACTGGGTTATTGGCAAAAATTAAAAACCACCGATACCAGTATTTCCTCGCGCAGCTAAATGCGCGATCGTTTCCAGACTTCCGTACTAATTTATGAAGACACAGAATATTGCAAGATGCCAGAACTTTTAGCTCGCATTCTATTTCTATTCCTCCTCTTCTCACTGATCAAATCGTGGTGGGATCAATCAGGAGGCAAAGACAATCCATTAATAGACAGGCTGCGCGTTTTGCTGCTGATCAGCCTTTTGTTCTTGGCTTTTTTCGCGCCAGATACGCCAGTCGGAGCAGCGATTTTCGGCCTCATAGCCTTCTTCTTTAAGCCGCTTGGTTTTTCGATCACCCTGCTGGTGATTGCATCGGCGCTGATTACTAACGGAGGTATCCGCAACCCGGCACCGAGAATGATCCTGGCAGCACTGCTAGTTTTGATTCTTTCGAGTATGCCAGTTGTCGCTTACTGGTTCGCCGATCAAGCTGAACGGGATGCGGCTGCTCGCACAGTTTGCTGCGACGAAACAGCAGCGGCGATCGTCCTCCTCGGCAAGGGAACGACTAACGGCCACACCGCCAACCAAGAAGCGATTCAACTGGCAGACACAGGCAATCGCCTGCCCTACGCTGCCGTTTTGTACAAAAAACAATTAGCACCTTTGGTGATTGTTACCGCCGGGCCCAGAGCAGATTTACAGAATTATACTGGCGAAGCAAAGGATATCGAGACTTTGCTGGCAAGCAACATGGGCGTGCCCCGCAACAGTATCGTTCTCGACGATAACGGCCGCAACATACGCACCAGCGCCGAGGAAGTGAGAAAGATCCTCGACAGCCGCGGCGTTGGGCGTAAAGTAATCCTGGTCACATCTGCGATTCAGATGCGCCGCGCCAGCCTAGCTTTTGCAAATATGGGAATCCAGGTGATTCCCAGAGCCACCGACTTCTACACTTACCAGCCCGTGTCAGGAGGGAAATCGAGACTGCGCTTAGACGCGGCAGATTTTCTGCCTAGTGCAGAAGCTTTGGTAACTACGACGCGAGTATTCGATGAATATTTCGGGTCTTTTTATTACTATATGCGCGGCTGGCAGGCTCCCAGAGCCTAAAGTGGCAAGTTGCTGGTGTTTTTCTTAGGCAACAGCGACTGCTCCCCAGATTGGTTTAACATCTCATGAGAATGAGACCTTTGTGGGGAGCTGTAATTTCTGAGTCCTGCGGGGTCGCCGACAGCAAAGTTGGCAGTTAATAAGAACACCGCCCAAAATATAGGCGCTTCCCACTCGGATTTTTTTTGGGGGGGGGCTGGTGGGGTTGTGACAGACTCAACGTTGATTTTGATGTCTAGTTTGCCTTCGATTTCTTTACCTTTGAGAACTCCGTCCTTGCACACACCCTTAAAAATCATGGGAGCGGGTTTTGGTGCTTCTGCTTTCGCTTCATCTGGCATTGTTTTGTCCTGATTTTGGTAGATCCGGTTGGGTAGTCATTCTTAAAGGTTCGGGGGTTTTCCGGGCCGGATTCCACGAACTCTTTGAGAATTAAGTTGAATATGCACCCCGCCCCTGGCTGGGGATTAAACAGAAGAACCTGAAGGCCTTTCAAGTTACTGCTGGTTGGTTGTGGGTCACAGCGCTGTCAGCCAAGCTGCTTATTATATATCTGGGTGAAAGAGAGGTTTTTATGCAAAGACAGATTTTTTCTCAAAAATTGTCAGTAAATTTATTATCTCCGCGCCGATGAAAATGTCAACACATTTAAAGCAGAGCTTGGTTGATGTCGTGTCAGAAACCCAGTTTCTTGCAATGTCTCAACTGGCGCAATTATTTTAAGAAGCAGATTTCGGACTCAGATAATTTTCATTTTTATATTTTCCAGTCCCGATGAGGAATGACTTACTGTATAAGGGTTTAACATTTGTCTGCTGTTGCATGGTTTTTTTGACAATGGTATGAAAAGCCCGTCGAGACTGCTCATTTCACTTTTCAAACGCTCTAAATGTAGATGAAGCTTGAAAATACATATAGCCTTTCGAGCTCTCATATGAGGTACGCGAGCGGCATAGGGCATAAGGCATTGGGCATGAGGCTATGGGCATTGGGCTATCCTCACCACGTTTGAGAACCGCTATATTTGCGCCTACGGACTTAATCGACAGTGAAAAAATCCACTAGCAAACTATCTTCCCTGCAACCAGAACAACTGGCAGCTTGGGTAAAAGAGGCAATTAATCGCAGTAAATCCGGTCAAATCCCCGCATACGTACCTCTGCTTGCGGAAGCCGACAGACAAGAGTTTGCCGTGCAAATTCGGGCAATTGACGGTAACATTTTGAGCTGGGGCAGCATTGCTAAAACATTCCCGCTGATGAGCGCAGTCAAGCCCTTCGTGCTGCTTTATTTGCTGTGCGAATTGGGCGAAAAAACGGTTTTTGACTGCGCGGGCTGCGAGCCTTCGGAAATGCCTTTCAATTCGCTGACTCAACTCGAAACAGATGGAGGGAAGCCGAGAAATCCGATGATTAATAGCGGGGCGATCGCCCTAGCGTCTCTGATTCCCGGTAACAATGCTGTGGCGCGCTGTCAAAACTTGCAAACTTGGCTGAACCAACAAGCAAACAGTCAGTTATTTGTTGACGAGTTAATGCTGGATTCAGTCAATCAAAAGCGGAATCAAAATAATCGGGATCTCGCCTTAGCAATGCTCAAATTTGGTTATCTGCAAAACGCCGAAATTGCCTTAGAAACCTACAATCGAATTTGTTGTTTGTCGGGAAATGTGGAGGATTTGGCTAAGCTGGGAATGGTGTTGGTAAAGAGTGACGAAGCACTTTGGGAAAACTGCCGCACTGTCAAAGCGCTGATGGCTACTTGCGGTTTGTATGAAGCATCCGGTCGTTTTGCGCTGCGGGTGGGACTGCCGGCCAAGTCGGGAGTTAGCGGGGCAATGCTTTCGGTAATTCCGGGCGAGGGTGCGATCGGCTGTTACAGTCCGCCCTTAGATCGAGAGGGAAATTCTGTCGGTGGCTTATTTCTATTGGAACAAATAGCTAAAGCTTTGCGGCTGAGCGTATTTGATTAAATAAGATTGCTGTTGAATTGCTCTTAATTTCCTTGAGTTATGGCGGGGAAATATTTGGCTGTCTGGGATTCGGGATTCGGAAGGTCGATCGACCTTTTCATATCATATCCGATCGATTACCATCACAAAAACAGTTCGCAGTGCGGCGGGCAAATTACCCGCCCCACAACAAGATTGAGCTTAATATTGAGGAACAGACGAATCTACTTCTTGACTCCAAGCATTAATCCCGCCCTTAACATTAATCCCCTCAATTCCCGCTTCCTTCAAAATGCCCAAGGCCTTCGCAGAACGCCCGCCCATTTTGCAGTGTGCAATCAAGCGGTGCCCGTTCAACAATTCCTTGACTTTTGCAACACCTTCGCCGTGTTCGATATCCGGTAAAGGCACCAAAACTGACCCAGGAATTTGACCAATTTGATACTCGTTGGGATTGCGAACATCCAACAGTACAAAATCCTTCGCACCGCTATCGATTAACTTTTTAAGTTCGGTGACAGTCATCTCAGGAATTTGCTGTTGTTCTTGCGCTTCCTGGTCTTTAGCTTGAGGAATGCCGCAGAATTGTTCGTAATCGATTAACTTTTCAATTACGGGGCGCACTGGATTCGGCCGCAGTTTCAATTCGCGGAATGTCATTTCTAGGGCATTGTAAAGCAACAATCTGCCGCTCAAGGTTGTGCCTTGACCCAAGATAATTTTGATAGCTTCCGTTGCTTGGATAGAACCGATAATGCCGCACAAAACGCCTAAAACGCCACCTTCGGCACAGGAAGGAACCATCCCTGGAGGGGGGGGTTCGGGGTACAAATCGCGGTAATTCGGGCCACCTTGGTAGTTAAAAACTGTGGCTTGTCCTTCAAATCGGAAGATGGAACCGTAGATGTTGGGTTTGTTTAAGAGGACTGCAACGTCGTTCATCAAATAGCGAGTCGGGAAGTTGTCCGTGCCGTCGATGATGATATCGTAGGGAGTGGCAATGGCGATCGCATTTTCGGAACTAACGTGAGTATTGTACAAATCAACTTGACAAAAAGGATTAATTTCTAAAATCCGATTTTTCGCCGAATCAATCTTCGGCTTCCCAACCCAAGAAGTGCCGTGGATGACTTGGCGCTGCAAGTTGGAATGGTCTACAACATCAAAGTCTACAATCCCAATGCGGCCAACACCAGCGGCTGCTAAATACAGCAACAGCGGCGAACCGAGTCCTCCCGTACCGATGCAGAGTACGCTGGCTGCTTTGAGGCGCTTCTGCCCTTCCAATCCAACTTCTGGGAGGATGAGGTGGCGAGAGTAGCGTTCGTATTCTTGTTTGTTGAGCTGGATCTCGTCCAGATTAGGATTTAGCATGATATTCTGTTATAGGCCGATTTTGAATTATATCCTATCTAAATTTTTCGCATTTTTGCGTGTTTGTTATTTTTACTAACTATTTCTTAATCTGAGTCGGTTCGACTGCGACAATTTCCTCTGCTTGAAAGTAGCCCTCGGAGTCGAGACTCCAACTGCGGAGTTCTTGTGAACTGCCTTGTCGGACGGACACTATGATGTATGAGTATTGGGCCCAGGCCAATGTGCGATCGCACTCCGAGGGCACTGCGGGATTATCTGGGTGAGAATGGTATATGCCGATGATGTCTAAATTGCGATCGCGCGCGTGTTTCATCGCCCGCAACATATCTTCAGGTCTAATAGCATATCTGCGTTGTTCTGTCAATTCTTTTTGTTCTGGCCAATTCTCTTCAGCTTCGGCACTCCAAGCGTTGTCAGTCGGCACAACTTCTACTACAGTTTTCACACTTTCTGCGATCGTACCTAACAATAAACCGCAGCATTCTTCTGGATAAGCGCTTTCGCCGTGGGTGCGGATTGATAACAGGTGTTCGGGGGTAAGTGCGATTTTTTGCATTTTATTTTAGGCTTTTTTTTAATGAACCGCGAAGACGCTAAGGACGCGAAGGAAGAGAGGAGAAGGGAAGAGAAGAAGTTGATGTAAGTGTGTGTATAATTCGTGAATCTATGGTGGGCCGCGCACACCCTACTGGTTGATCTATGTGTACAATGTACGCATAATTTGTAACTGTAGGGTGTGCACTCCACGCCTTATATCAAATCCGGTAGCATCGTCCTGTATTCATATCTCTATTCTCTCTCTCTGTGTCCTCTGTGTTCTCTGCGGTTAAATCATTCCGATGCAACCGGAAACGATATTACGGGTGATTGCTATCAAGTTGGTGTTTGCTGCAATTCGGGCCGTTCGTCTGGGACGATCGCATTTTCGACTGGACAGACTTGCAGACAAATGCCGCAGTCTATGCAGGTATCAAAATCAATCCAATACCAATCGGTGCCTTTGACGTTTTTGCCAGGGCCTGGGTGAATGCAAGCCACCGGACAAGCGCCGACACAATCAGCAACTCCTTCGCAGATATTTGTAACGATAGTGTGCGCCATGTTTCTATTTTAGTTTTTAGTTTTTAGTTTTTAGATTTGACATTATATCATGTCTGTCTAATTACAACAATACAATTGGTTCGTTGTGATGACTTTGGTCAAGATGGTTTTTGGCTGACTAAAGTCCTCACTACGAACCAATTTTTTGCGGATTTAATTCCGCACTCTGAACCTGTTTTTTGCGGATTTAATTTCGCACTAGGAACCGTCTTTGTTATAACTAATTGGGGGGACGTAATGTTAGGATTTAGCTTGACAATCGAGCTTAATTTACTGTTTCAATTGTTGCAGCGCCTTCGGCATTTACCCAGGCAATTTGACCAATTCTACGATCGCGTGCGTATTCCCTGGCCGCCTCTTCGTTTTCCCTATTCTCTAAATCTATTTCTACCCGGATTGGGGGACTGGACTCTCTGAGTTTGCGGGCATAATCAAAGGCTGCTGCGGCTGCTTCAGGAGTTTGAGGCACGATCAACCATTCGCTGGCTGGTGTCTCTGCGGGCAATTGACCCCCTGTTAGCAATACTTGGTGCAAATCTTCGATATTCAGACAAAACCCGATGCCGGGGGAGTTTTGGCCTTGGGGATCGAACAGTCCCAACAGTCGATCGTACCGCCCGCCTTGTCCTAAAACTCGCTGTCCGCTTTTGCTGCTGCTGACAACTTCAAACACTATTCCAGTGTAGTAGTCAAATGTTTGAATTAAACTCAAATCGAGGTGGATGTGAGATTTTAAATTGGGGATTTTTGCTTGACATTTTTCCAGCAGTTCGATCGCACTTTTGAGTTCATTTAATGCGGCTTTCTGTGGTACATCTAAATCCAGCTTCGCCACAATCTCCAATACATCTTCTGGGCGGCCGCGCAGGTCAAACAACAGCAGAGCTCTTTCTCGCAATTCGTCAGAAAGCGGCAAGGTTTCCAAGGCTATTCGATCGAGATTGGCGATCGCGTGGCGCACTTTTTGCCGCACGTTTGGCGCAAACGGTTCTAGCAATGTTGCCGTCAAGCCCGCTTCTCCTAGCACCAAATGCCAGTCATCAATTTCTAAGTTCTGCAAGCACTCAGACAGCAGCAGCAGCACTTCCGCATCCGCAACGCTTCCCCCCGCGCCGAGGAGTTCTACCCCGGCTTGATAGAACTCCTGTTGCCCGCCGGAACCCGTATCTGTTCCTTTGCGGAAGACGTTGGCGTTGTAGTAGAGGCGCTGGGGCTGCCAGCGCGTCCCGGACATCCGCATCGCAGCCGCCCTGGCGATGGATGCTGTCAATTCTGGCCGCAAGCCGAGTTCTCCATCTTCGGCATCTTGGAGTTGAATTAAGGTCGATCGGTCGATCGCGCCCCCAGCCATCAATGTCTCCAGCCTTTCTAGAGTAGAGGTAATAATCCGGTGATAGCCCCAGCGGTGAAACACCTGCTGCAAGCGCCGTTCGATCGAAATTTTTTGAGCAACGTCAAGGGGCAATAAATCTCTTGCACCCGATGGGGGTTGGTGAACCATATCAATTTTAGAGTTTAGACTTTAGATTTTAGATTGGGCTTAGAAGCTTAGCTTGAGGGACGGTGTTAAAGTCGAAGCAGGCAAGCCTAACATTCGACTTTAACAAATTAAGGTATCATATCGATTTTAGATTTTAGATCTAAGATTGGGCTTAGAAGCTTAGCTTTAGGGGACGGTGTTAAAGTCGAAGCAGGCAAGCTTAACCTTCGACTTTAACAAATTAAGGCGTGATGGCGTTTTGGTTTGCATGGGAACAATCATTTTTCCCGTCAGTGCGATCGGATGTGATATCACCAACTCTTGATTCTTTTGACCAAGATCGCTTCACTGCTGAGCAGTTTACCAATTTCTAAATATTCCTGACTCACAACTCACAACTTCTCACTTCTTCTTCCCGCTAAACAAACTTGCAAAAAATCCTGGTTTCTCTTCACCTTTTTTGGCTTTTGAGGCAGCTTGTTCGAGCTTTTTCTTAACCTCCAAAGCCGTCGGTTCTTCAGGATTTGATGCCAAAGCTTTGTTCATCTCAAGTTTCGCCATTGTCGCTTGATTTTGCTCAAAGTAACACATTGCTAACATAGCGTGAGCCTTGCTGTGTTTTGGATCGCGCTTCAGGGCTTCCCTCAACTCCAAACTTGCTTTAGCGTAATTTTTGCTGTCCATAAATCCTTGAGCTCGGCGGCAAGATCCGTCAGCCACCGAGTCTACTGGGGCTCTGGGTGGCGGAGGCGGCGCTGGAGTTGCGGAGGCTGGAGTTGCGGAGGCTGGAGTTGCGGAGGCTGGAGTTGCGGAGGCTGGGGTTGCGGAGGCTGGTTTTGTTGCGGTGCTAGTTGGTGGGGTTGCTGATTTTGTGGGCGAACCGGTTCCAACCGCACCGCCAAGCCGTTCTTTTCGCAGCAGGTAAACCATGTTTAGTTCGCTAATTTGAGCGATCGCCTCTTGCGTTTCCTCAACAGATTCGTACTGCTTGAGAGCTAGTTTGCTAACTGCTGTTTTGTAAGCTTCTTCCAAATTTTTAGCGGTAGTTAACTCTTTAGCTGCTGCACTTTCGATGTGCATTTTTCCTTGTTCTTTAAGGACACGCTTACTAATGGCTGCTAACAGCAAGCTGTATTCTTTGCGATCGCTTTCTTTGGAGAATCTATTGTAGGCCGGATTGACCACTTTTGACAAAAATTGGTTGGCCCAATCTTTATCGGCTTGGCTTTCAAAAGAGCAAGTATCCGAATGCAAGCGTCGGGCAATTTTCATGTAGCGCTTGCGGATGTCGTTAAACTCGGCGTCTAAAGGAACTCCCAAAATTGCGTGCTGATCTGTAAAATCGTACTTGAACAACCCTTTTGTCATTTCAAAAGACATAACTTTTACTCTCGCTTTCCTGGCTTTGTTAGAGTCGATAGGGGCATTTCTACCCCTACCTCTCCTTCAGAACCGGACATGAAACTTTCGCCTCATCCGGCT
>NZ_JAUBTX010000108.1:0-1848 GCF_036705185.1 Microcoleus sp. B4-D4
CTGACGGTGTTACGCTGCACAACCCTGGACAAACAGGGCATACGCGATAGCAATACTTTCGCTATTGATAGCTAAAGCAAAGGAGCCGTCCCTCAAAGCTCGGATCATAATGTTCCGAGCGCCGCCCCAATCTCGGTCATGTTCGTGACCGCAGTTGGGACATTTAAATGTTTTAGAGCCGCCTAATTTATTGTGTGTCTGTCCGCATTGGGTGCAAGTTTTTGATGTGTAGGATTCGTTCACATCAATTATGACAACACCACGCTTGAGAGCTACTTGCTTGAGATGACGTTCAAAGCGGTAATGCCCCCAAGTCAGCATTTGTCTAGCAGTTTTGGTATGCAGCTTACGAGACGCCTTGACTACCATCTGAGATGTTTCAAATGTCGGTAGCAACATAATTTTGTAATTATTGGTGAGATAATTAGCTATTTGCTTATGAAATTCATCAACCAAGTTGCGGATGCGGATTCTTAAGCGATTAGCAGCCCCCAACATACTGCGCTTTTGTTTTCGATTTTTGGATGAGGCTATTCGTCCCATCAATTTGTCAAGGTGAGAACACAATCTTTGAATGCGCCCAATGTCTGCCTTGCCAAACTCTTGAAATGAGTTACCGTCGTAGCCAGTTAAAAACGTTCTGACACCAGGATCTAGGGCTATTACTTTGTCGAGGACGGGTAGTTTTACCTCTTCCACAACTGGGATGCAAGCAAACCATCGTTTTCGCTCTCTAACAAGCTGGGTTGCAAACTCGACTTGAAGAGGTATTGGTTCGGCTGCATGGAACTTTAAGCCTTTAACCAGCGATGGAAACCAGGTCTGTCCGTTGAAATTGACCTTGTGAAATTTGATGGCTTGAGATGGTTGACGACAACTTCTAAAACTTACTTTTCCACCCTTTGATAAAGCTTGTTTCCAAGCATCCCAAGCATCAAATATGGCATTTTCTTTAGGATGAGATGGTGCAGTTTTTACCCAGTCTGGTAAGTCACAACCTAATACATAGTCTCGCAAAGAATAGGCGCTAGTTATTTTCTCACTTGCCTTTAATGCTGCAATTGCTTTGTTGTAGCAGTAGCGGGCTGCTCCCAGCCAAGACTTCCACTTTTTATGTAACTCGGCTTCTGGATAAACTCTAATCTTCAAGGTTTTATTAGGTGGCGCTTTCTCCTTCTTTTTGTGTCTCGGTTTCTGCTTGTAACTCTTTTTTGATTTGGTTTTCAATGCGTCGGATGGAGTAAAGTCGGCTTGAAAAACTGTGGAGAATTGCGACAATATCTTGAACCAGTTCGGCGTGCGGAGAGAGACTGACTTGGTTGAGAACCACGATTTTGCAGTCAAATTGCTCACAGAGCCACTCGATAATATCAAATCCGAACCTTGCAAGTCGGTCTTTGTGGGCAACCACAATAACTGCGATATCGCGGAGCAAAACTCGTCCCAAAAGGGTGATGAGTCCTTTCCGCCTAAGATTGAGTCCTCCTCCCACTTCCTTAACAATTTCAGCGCCTGGGTAGAGCGCTGATAATCGTTCAACTTGTCGATCGAGGTCTGCTTTTTGAGGTCGGGTAGAGACGCGAGCATAGATAACAGTGGCGCGTCCTCCCTCTGGTTCTGATTCTTTTTTGATGAACTTTTCGATGTCGTACCGTCTTTGACCTGACGGTGTTTTGATTGTGTTGATTTTACCTTCTGCTTCCCATCGTCTGAGGGTTCGGAGGCAAACTCCCAAAGTGTTAGCTGCTTCATTTGGTTTCACGTACTTTGCCATATTAGTATTATGGCTCACCATGTACGCATTGTCCAGTCTTGTCCAATAAATTAATGATTAGAGGCATACCGATC
>NZ_JAUBTX010000109.1:0-1780 GCF_036705185.1 Microcoleus sp. B4-D4
CAGGCTATTTCTCCTCCCCTTTGTGATCTTGCGGATAATCAACTCCCCATCTGGGCGGATTTCTGTGAATTATTTTAGAGAACCCATTTGACATCTATTCCAGACTTATTACAACAACTAGGTTTTGACCGAATCAGTAGAATCCTAGATTTAGGCTATAATAGTTGCCCTGTAAGGATTTTACAAAAGATGTCAAATCGATTATATATCATAATCTGGTCGATTGACCGTAATTACGAGCGACTGTTTATTAACATCAAGGGACTTGCGGAAAAATAAAGTACCGATTAAATGGGGATAATCTTGATATCCCATTTGGGTAAAGTTTCAGAACGTTGCCATTCGGGTAGATATTTTTTTAACTCATGAGGTAAGACTTTTATTCCTTTCTCGTAAATGGTCTCAACTAAATGTACAATGGGTTTAATTCCTTGCCACGTCATTTTAGCTGCCCAGTTTATGGCAGTTTCAACTGAATCTAAAATAGCACCATTCCAATAGTGTTCAAGTGCTGCCCAACAGCGTTCAATTGGGTTATACTTACTATGATATGGTGGATAGTAAATTAGTCTGATTCTTAAGCCAATTGCCTGAGATAACTCGATGATGCGTTTGATGAATTGTGTGCGATTGCTTCTGATTGCCGGACCACTATCAAGGTCAATCACTAATTCTTCGAGTTCGGTGTAATCAAATTGGTTATTGTGCCACCAATCTGTTAGACAATCCACAATAAAATCTGTAGTTTCAGCGGACTGTCCCATATAAATCGATAGTCGATCGCTTTGAGTGTTAAGAATGCCAAATGGGACTAATATAGCTTGCCACTCGGTATCATGATCGTCAGCCGATTTCGGTTCGATGGTTCTGGCTTTACCACCCCGTGACAGGTTGCCAATTTTTACTTTCGCTTTGGTATCAATTGATATTCGCAGAGACTTGACATCTTGATCGGAGGCTTGATTCTCCTTTAATACATTCTCAAAAATCGCATCAGTTTCGGGAATTTTTTTCAAGGGCTTGGTTTTTTGTGTTTTTTTAGGCGATACCCATTCGATTTAAAATCGCGCCAATTGTCTGACGAGAAGGTAATTGCTCACTGTCGTAGTTTTTCTGACTCACTAATGCCGATCGTACCGCGAGGGCCGTGATCCGGGCATACAAAAATGTCGATTGAAACTTGGGGTCTGCCTGGGACTCTGGATCGACTAGAGAGCGAATATCGGCTTCTAAGTTGGGCAGCAAAATTTCACTTTTGTGTCGTCCCCGAACCCGATAATTATCAACACAAATCAGTCCGGTTCGTCGTTCATGTAAGCCCAGTTGAACACTGTCTCGGTTCCACCCCATAAATGTTTCTACTTTGCGGGCTGAACCATTAAAGTAGTCTTCAGCCACTTTTGCCATAAAGTCTCGACGGCGATAGCCTGTCAGTTTTTGGGCAGCATCCTTAAACGTCGATTTAACGGTCTCACTCAAGATCATTTCTGGCATCCCAATCACAGAGGTCACAACCGCTCATGTCAGATTTTTTGTTTCCTACCCTTCTAGCATAACTGGGGTTATATTTAATTGCAAGCCCCCAACGTCCCAAAAAGAGCAAGCTTCAGTTTTTTGTGAGCTGTCAAAACAACATTCCTTTGATTATTATTATTGATGTCGCGTTTGTGGCTTTGCTGAACTAGGGGTGGTGTATAGTTTAAAAAAAACTTTGCAAAAAAGCTTGACAACTCAAGGGAGAGTTGATATATTAATAAAGCGCCAAAGAGAAGGCGGTTCA
>NZ_JAUBTX010000070.1:0-27173 GCF_036705185.1 Microcoleus sp. B4-D4
ATCTTGCACTAAACTCTCGATCGCGCGATCGTATAACCGCGCCGTGTAACCTTTCTGCACTTATCCAGCAAGCCCTAGATATTACCCCCCCAACCCCCCCCGCGAGTAAGGCGGGGCTAAGACTTCATCCATAGCACATCTTTATAAAAATGGTATAATATCAAATCCTCTCTTCATCGGAATAGTAAATTAACAGTTAACAGTTAACAGTTAACAGTTAACAGTTAACATCATGTATGAGTGCAACCGGAATTGATATAACTCTCATCCTCAAACCCTCACCCACCGTCAACAATCGCATTTGGGTGGCGTTCAGAAAATCAGAAAAACAACAGCCAAAAATAAAACGGATGCTCGAATTGTACCAACTTCAATAAATTAATGCGCGATCGCGCTTCCCTCTCCTCCCTCTCTTCCCTCACTCAGCGCCCTCAGCGCTCTCTGCGGTTAAAAACTTCCAAAATTATCATACAAAAAAAGGGCTAGCAATTACGCCAGCCCCTCAACTAATTTGAGGCATTAAATTACAACTAATTTAAGATCTCAAATCTCAAAACAATCTAACTTCTGTCGATCGCTGCTACCGGCTCAAAACTCGGAACCACAACATCAGCATTCTGCTTAGTCAACTGGTTGTACAGCCTTTCAGTATTCGGGAAATTAGCAGCAGGGAGAGTCGGGAAGCGGCGGTAAGGAACAGTATCCTCGCCAAACGCTTCAGCATATTCAACGCTGTTCAACATCGCGTTGATAAAGCCCTTAATCCCTTGGCTTGCCAAGATTTGGTTGTACGTCCGAATCTCCGCTTGATTGCGAGGAGCGCGGCCCAAGAAGTGCTTCGTTCCCAACTCAATCACCTTAGTGTTGGGATAAGGTGCGTAGAACTGTTTCACGTACAGCGACGAGCAACCCAAAGCCTCAATAAACTCTTTGAGATTGATTTCATTGTTGCCCAGTTTGCTTTCGAGCGCTGTGAATTCATTCTTCACAACATACGGATGGATGTCGCGCTCAAAAACTTGACGGTAAGCAGCTTGAATTAAAGTTTTCAAAGCTACCTTGTCCGAAGTAGTCGTCAGCTTGAACACCTTAGTTTGTTCGCGCCGCTTGCTGACACCTTGAGCAATACGATTTTGCAACTCGACATCGCCCGGAGAGCCGGCAGTACCAAGTTCAACAAACCGAGGTGTTTCTGTCGCAGTCTCAACGTTGACTTTTTTCTCACCAAAGGAGCCTGTACGCATCGTCCGCATCGACAAACCAGCCGGAGTCACGTAGCGCTCGTAGGGGACTGTATCTTCCCCGAAAGCTTCGTTGTACTCCATGCTGTCCATGATGCCATCGACGAGGGCGTAGAAACCCTTCTTGGCGCAAATGTCAAAGTAAGCGTTCATTTCCTGGCGGCCGTAGGTAGGGCGTCCCAGGAGTCGGCGGTGGATGTACTCGATCGCCTTACAAACGTACAGCTTGCTCCAGTACATATTGCGGAACACGTCAGACTTCGCCAACATCCGAATAAACTCGCGCATCGGAATGTCGCCGTTTTCCAGCTTAATTTCCGCCACCTTTTGGCGCTGGCCGTCGAACACATCGCGACCGAACACTTGCAGGTAAGCAGCCCGAATCACCGCTTGGGTGGAGCTTTCGGTATATTTGACACTGGAAGCACTGCTGTAGCCGCTAGAGACACCGCGAGTTGATTTTTTCGGAGATGTGTAACCACCGGGGAGCTGGTCTAATTTAAAGACCTTGGGGCCGAGAGAGCCTGGAGCCTTACCCCTGGCATCCGGGTTGCTCAATTGGTTTTCAATACCAGCACCTTGACGGATCAGGATGCGTCGGGTGTCTTTACCGAAGGGAGCCGGACGGCTCTTGGGGTTGCGAGTTTCTTTCGGGAAAATCGCGCCGAACTGAATTTCTAAGGGGTCATTACCAACACCGTAAACGTGCTGGTCTGGTAGCGGCTGGGTGTAGCCGGCAAACAAGGTGATGAACTGAGGAACTTTGCGGAACGGAGCGCTGAAATTGAACAGATCAATTTGTGGGCCCCAGTTGCGGCATTCCTGAGCTTCCTGGCCCAAGCCGCGCAGGTAAGGAACTGTTTCTTCGCCGAAGTAGTCGGAATATTCCTGGGAATAAACCATTGCGTCTACGAGGCCTGCGAGGCCGCTTTTGGTGACGATCGCAAAATACTTGCTAAATTCCTCCCGCGAGCTCAAACCGCGGCCCAGGAAGTGGCGGGCTGCCAGTTCTACAGCGCGGCTGTTGACAAACGGCTCGTAGAATTGCTGGCGGTACAGAGGAGATGTACCCAAACGGCGGATAAACTCTTTCATCGAGATTTCGCCGTTTTTGACCTTTGATTCCAGGTCAGAAATGCTTTGGCTGTAAGCGCGGGTAATGTCGCGCTCGAATACTTGGCGGTAAGCTGCTTTGACTATTTCTTGCTTTTCGCCCGACGACAGACCGGTTTTCATCGCGAATTTCGATCGTCTCTCGGCTGCGTTGAAGTAGATTTGAGGCAGTTGCAGCCCTTGCTGGTCGTTGGTTTCCCGCTGGCGCACCTTGTCTGAAGGTGTCGGAGCTTTGAATTCGGTAATTGCTACGTCGAAATACTGTGCGACGATCGTGCGTCCGGCCTCATCATTCTTGAAATAACCCAAGGATGCAGCCTTCATTTCCTGCATTGCCACAATTGTAGCCGCGGAAGAGCAAGCATTTTCGATAATTTCCCGCAATCCGCGCACGTTCACCGAAATAATGTTCGGGTCGCCTGCGACGATCGCGTAGGTGATGTAGCGCAAAAACCAGCTCAAATCCCGCAGAGATTTGGTCATGTTGCTCGGGCCGTAGCGCGAGACATTAATCGGTTGAAATCCTGCTGGGATTGGGCCGCCGCCGCCGCCGCCGTTAGTCGAAAACAGATTTCCCAAGCCCAACAATCCGCCACCTGAACCCGAGCCGTTGCCGCCGCCACCCGCGCGACCCTCAACGTAGGTAACAGTTCCCAGTTTCATGCCATCAGAGACATTAACCGAGCCGCCACGAGCCGCACCAGCCATTGCCATCACGGGTTCTGCTGGTCTTTCCAAAAATGCCAGCGGGGAACCGCCGGTAAAAATTCGGTTGGCTGCCCGAGACACTATCAGTTCTGAGTTTCTCGTCAGCGTCTCAGAAATTGCGATCCTCATCGCACCGGAACTGAAATAAGTTGCCAGTTCGCTAAGTTCGCCCCGCTGTAGGAAGCGGTCTTGCTGTTCTGCTTGCGAAATCGTTGCGACCGGTACAGTTTGATATAGTTGCGGACGCGCAACTGAGCTTCCACCACTTGCTTTTACAGTCATTAGACTCCTTCGCTCCCTATCTAAATCGTTACAGCATTTACCCAGACTAACCTTGCCTTCTCATGCAAGTACAACTAGGTATTTTGCTTTGTTTACTTTTTGCCTTCACCTTTGAAGAGGTTGGGGCGCTTACTTTCTTAGATTAAAATGTTTTGGTTTCATCTTTCGTTCTGCCGGGAAATGTCCGACCCGAAGACAGGCACGCGGCACTTCCTCCGCCCTTGCTTTGCCCCTAGACCCCCGGCAAAAATTATTTGCAGGAAAGCTCGCGAGCGGGCGATCGCAGCAACTGCCGTTTATTCAGGAACAAGAAAATCCAAAATTTTCTTCTGCCTTTTGCTGGGCCTTTTACTTTTTGCCGAAAGACGCCTCCGCTTTACCCGAAAGCTCAGCATTGGGTGATTGACAGTCCTCGTTTGTTAAAAAGCCTGTCGAGACTTATTGTATAGATTCACGAGAGCTTATATGAGAAAAAATGATAAGTTTTATTACGCGCCAACTGTCAGTCGATTTGAAATTTGAGATTTTTGATTTGAGATTGACTCGCGCGAAACAATAACAGTTTACCACGTAGCGCCCTTCTGTCGGAGCTCGGGACAATCTCAACACTCACGCACTAACCCCTCACCCACCTATGAATACTACGCCCGATATCAGCGCTGCCGTGCGGCGGCTTTACGATACTTTTCCTTTTCCCCCCGATCCTTTGTCCGACGAACCGCCCCCCGGCTACAACTGGCGCTGGAGTTGGCCTGATGCTTACAATTTTTGCACTGGCCAAAAGCCGCCAAAACTCGATATTCGGATTTTAGATGCGGGCTGCGGCACTGGTTCGAGTACGGATTATCTGATTCACCTCAACCCGGAAGCGTCCGTAACGGCGATCGACCTTAGTTCCGGTGCTTTGAAGGTAGCACAAGAACGCTGCAGGCGATCGGGGGCGCGAGAAGCCGATTTTCGCCACCTCAGCATCTACGATGCGGCCGAGTTAGATGGCGAGTTTGATTTGATCAACTGCGTCGGCGTGCTCCACCACTTACCCGATCCGATCCGGGGCATTCAAGCGCTGGCGGCGAAGTTGGCGGAGGGCGGTTTGATGCACATTTTTGTGTATTCCCAGCTCGGCCGCTGGGAGATTCAACTGATGCAAAGGGCGATCGCACTTCTCCAAGGCCCGCAAAAAGGCGACTATGCTGATGGTGTGAAAGTCGGCCGTCAAATCTTTGCTTCTTTACCAGAAAACAACCGTCTTGTCAAGTACGAAAAACAGCGTTGGGCAGGAGAAAATCAGCGGGACGAATGTTTTGCTGATATGTACGTTCACCCGCAGGAAATTGACTACAACATCGAGACTTTGTTCGAGTTAATTGACGCTTCGGGATTGGAATTTCTCGGTTTTTCAAATCCGGGATATTGGCAGTTAGAAAGACTTTTGGGCAAAGCGCCGGAGTTGATAGAAAGAGCTCGGGGTTTGACGGAACGGGAGCTTTATCGATTAATTGAATTGTTGGATACGGAAATCACTCATTACGAGTTTTTCTTGGGTAAAAAGCCTGTTAATAAAGTTGATTGGTCGGACGATAAGGCACTTTTGGCTGCAATTCCTGAGTTGAGTGGTTGTATGCACGGTTGGCCTAGTCAACAAGTGTTTGATTGCAACTACCAATTGATCGATTTGTCAAGTGCTGAATTTGAGTTTCTGGAAGGTTGTTCACCCCCCCCAGCCCCCCCTTGTCAAGGGGGGGAGAAAGAGGTACAGAAGACTGTGGGAGAGATTTTGGCGGATGTGGAGATGGGATTGGATGAAGTGCGATCGATCTTATCAAAACAGCTAATTTTGCTCACGCCCGGTAAAATCTAAGGGCGGGATATGGGGCCCAACCCCTACTCCCCACAATCAAATTAGCTTTTTGTGGAACAGGCATCTTGCCTGTTCTTTGGTCGGAGTATAATTTCTGTTAAATTCCCAATTAATCAAGGCTTTACAGTTGGAGGATTAACAGCCGTAATTTGTGAATAACGAGCGAAATCAGCAATATTAAAAGTGAGGATATGGGTTAAACCATGAACTAGCATAGCAGCAACTAGCCGCGCATCATGAACATTGACACCTATAACCTTATACGTTATCACCAGTCGCTCCCATTCTTGATAAATTGCTTCGGTATCCAACAAGAGAGGAAAAAGCTGTTTTAAGCGATTAATTTCTGTCTCTGCTTCTATTGCAGTACGCCCTAATCCATTTCTCTGGATCGGGCGCGTGCAAACGTTCCAAAACTCGATCAAATTTTGGGGTACGATATAAAGTTGTTCCCCGCGATCGCGCAGAGTAATCACGGCATTGACAGCATCAGGATTCATTGGGTGTGCTGTATCCATGCTACGCAGCAGTATGTTTGTATCTACGAGAAACGGCATTTAACCTCTGTCTCCATAAATGCTCTCTCTGCTAATAGCTTCATCTGAAAGAGTGGGGAGATTTAGGGTACGATGACTGTCAACCCATTCTTGAAATGCTATTGACCATTCTGTTGGGGTAGCTGTTTCATAAAATGGACGTTGTTGAGGTTCAATTAGCTGTTTGAGCATCGCATCTAGTAATGGTTTAATCTGATCCGCCGTGCGGCTGGTGATTTTTGCCAAAACTTCAGTAATAGTCTGTATCTCTTGTTGGTGAGATTGCTGAAGATTGTGGAGCATAGTTATCCTTGAGTGTAAGTTTTTGGGTTGACGATAACAAAATTAATCGCACTTTTTAAGTTGATTTTAATATTATAACTCTAGCGCAAAGCCTAGGAAGTAGGCGATTGCTCGTTCCTAGACTCTTAGCCTGGGAACCAGTCCAAAACTTGTGCTGAGCGAAGTCGAAGTATCCCAAATGGATTGACACAGGCCCCCGTCTGCGGCTACGCTTTGAAGTTAGAGGTTGCTTTGCTTGTAGAGGAAGTAACCCGCGTCGCCCAAAAATCTAGTTGCACTGCCCAAAGCTGCTGGTAACAGCAATGGACAGCATAACCGCCAAACTGGGACTAGCAGTCTGGAGGCTAACGGAGTATCTTAACATCCTCTGTAGCCGCCCTGCTATGTGTTGAAATGCGGGGCGGCTGGGTTTTTGGGTTTTTCTAGAAAACCCAAAACCAGGAGAACATATTATGTCACAGGAATTCTTGCCTGACGACAACAAATTTGCTCGGCCAAATGACGACTCAGCAGCAGTATCGGAACAGGATGTGGTGTGTGTAACGGTGACAGGTTCGCCCAAGGGTGTCAGGGAAACCATACTCACTTTGTACCGTCTGGGATTTGCGGAAGTGGGTGATTGGAGTCCCGTACAGCGTGCAGCTAATCCGAAGCAAGTAATGAGTGTGCTGATTCGCCGTCGGAAGCGCAAAGCGTAGGTATTTGCTCGTTCCCAGGCTAGAGTCTGGGAACACATTCCATGAGCATCTGCCTCCTGTTTTTATTTTTATCCGCTAGCGAGGCAGAGCCTCTGGATCTCGGTTCCCAGGCTACAGCCTGGGAACCAGTTAAGAAAACCAACAAATATCAGGCACGTTACTTTACTAAATCAGGAAAGAGTAATTTTCTGAGGTAGAGACTAAAACCTCTAAAAATGCGTGTCTGTAAAAAGGATGAACAGAAGTCTCCCGCAAGGTTCGTTCAGTCAATTTGACCGATGCTGCTTAACAGTCGTTAGCGATTGAGTTAAAACTTAAACCTGTATAAATCCAAAATGCTGATTTAAAGCAACCATTTCTACATACAAACCAAAGAGGACTAAACATGGTAATTAGAGTTGATTTCTTGATGAAACATATTTGTCTTACTGGCATGGATGCTTGGGAATCTATATGTAAACCTCGCGATTCGCAATCACTAGCTGCTTGGTATTCACAAAACGGTCTTACAAATGTACAAATTGAAAAATGTTTAGATGATTGGGCTAAAATTGCACAACTAGATATTAATGATCCTCAGAATCTTCAAAAATTTATTAGTGTGGCTCAAAACGTTTCTGAAAGTCGTGAAAAAGAGCTAGGTAATCGCTTTAAATACTCTACTATGTTGTTTTTGAATGATCATCTGTACAGAGAACTGAATGAAGAAACTACAATAATTGCAGATATTTTATTCAGTGACTTTGGTAAAGCAAATTCAAAAATAATACCTGGTAAAAATAAAGATTGTAGAGAGTTTGATTATAAACCGTCTGAACCTATCCCTTTGGCAATAAATATCAGCAGAAAACCAGGTATACCACCGGAAGTGTTTCGTAATGTTATGGGAGTAACTGTTGGAGTTGATTCTAAAGGTAATTGTATTCATTTTGGTAAATTAACTGGTGGAGTTGCTGTTTAAAATGCGGGCAATGATAACTATGCTAACCATAGAAGTGTTAACACTCTAACCGTGCGAACCGCTGCGACCGTGGCAGCGCTCCGAGTGCTACCAGTGTCATCCGAGTCTAGTAGGGTGTGCAATTTTATTTCTTTATAAATGACTGATTTTTAATTTCTTTATAGGTGAATTCGACATCAAATAACGTTTTTTCATAGATTTAGACTTTCCGGCTAATTTAAGTAATGATTCGTTATAAATACTATCTACTAATACAGGTCTAACTTCTACTTCTACGGTTAACCCATCACCAATTGATTTTGTAAGACCTGAGCGTTCGTTTATATATGCTTTAAAAAGAAACAATAACTTAACAAAATGAACAGGATAAATTGATAAAGACGCATTCCTATTTACCCAAAATTCAAACACACTTGAATTTACCCATTGAATGAAAAAACCATATAAATTCTCACTGAGAATATACTCTTTGGGACTCCTCGTAGCTAGTAGAGCGATGATAGTCTGATTTACAAAAAACACAGATAAAGGATTCCATTTAATAGTCCTATCTTTCGTTAAATAAAAAGTTGCTACAATTGACGTGTTATGCCGCAAAGTTAAATATTCATACTCTTTATCTTTATCTTCATACCAACTAATACTAATTGTTTCGTAAGTTTTTCTTGCTATTCGTTGGTAAAATACTTTACCATTTTTGCTTTCTTTAATACGACACAAATAATATTCTAACTCAGTCGTTTCTAAGACTTCGGTTTTATAACTTCCTAAAAAAGAAGGTATTGTTACCATCTTAGGTTCAACTGTTTCTGTTTCTAAATCAGTATCTTGCGATAGTACCTCCTCTGTAAGGTTATCGTCATTAAAAGCCGTTAAACTTTTTTGTGCTTGTTGATATTCGCTCCCCAAATTAATATAACTTATTA
Organism: Microcoleus sp. B4-D4; assembly: GCF_036705185.1. Lineage (NCBI taxonomy): Bacteria > Bacillati > Cyanobacteriota > Cyanophyceae > Oscillatoriales > Microcoleaceae > Microcoleus > Microcoleus sp. B4-D4. Next base: position 8,630 of record NZ_JAUBTX010000070.1, read on the forward strand.
ATTTAATAGTTTTAGAAAAAACTTCGTCACAAGCATTATTAATAAAAATCTCTTTGTTAAAAAGAAACACATAGTATAAAACTTTTTTTAATATATCGGCACTAACAGGAAAACACAAATAATTAACTATATTTGAAAAAACTCTACACTCTATTTCCGATGATTTATTATGATACAAAGATAATGCTAATTTTTTAATATCTTCTCTTTTATTACTAAACTGACACAACCATGAATAGAGATCAATCTCATATAGATTTACTAAGATTTCACCTTCATTTATGCGCTGGTGAAGCTGTAAATTTGAAATTTTTTGATAGTAAACTATTCCTTCATAAATAATTTGTTGAATTTTCATCTGATAATTCTCTAAACTTTGTTTTTTTCCCTCAGAGCCCGTTTCTTGTGTAGTGGTATTGCTCTCAGTTCTCTCACTACAAGGAATGTTTCCAATATCTTTGTAATGTGAAAAGTGAGCTATTCTTTTTATACCTGGCTTATTGAAATCACTTGCCTTTTTAAAAAAGACAGCTTGCTCACATATTTCACATTTTAATAACAAGTTTTTATAGGATTCATAGTTTAGTCTATTATCCACAGCTAAAAATTTTTCATTTAATAAAATAGAAACAGCATTATCCATAATAATTAAATTAGTTTTTTGTAATTGTTATGCTCAGAAAAATTATAATAAATCACTTAATTTATTATAATTTTTCTATCTAAAGCGTTAAACCCCTATCTCTACAATATCATATCTATGTTAAACATCTACGATGCAACTCTGCCAGCCTTACCACTGCCACAGGTGGAATCATGCCAAAACCCGCTAGACCCCGCCAGATGGTGCATTTTGTAGCCTTGCTTGTGGTGTCGGGGCGATCGCCCCGTGTCGATCGGACAGTGCTACCCAGCTTGTTAATTCAATGAAAATCACTGCGGCCAACGCTTCCCTCGGATGTGTAAATATTTTAATAACAATAGCAATCATGGAAGGTAAAAGATGATACAAGCCCACAAACAAAAACTCACCTTTGAAGAATACCTCACCTACGAGGACGACACCGACAACCGCTACGAATTAATTGACGGAGACTTAGTAACATTGCCGCCAGAATCTGAACCCAACAACGCCATTGTCAGCTATCTGTTTTTAGTGCTTGTCAATACTGGCATCCCTTGGCGGTGTATCAAGCTTCACATCTGCGAAATCCAAGTTCCGATTCTGCGCGAGGGCGACGCAGCTAACCGTTACCCCGATTTAGTGATTTTGCGGCCCGAACACATATTGCTGACAGCATCTAGGCTAACTATCACCCTTGATATGCCGCCTCCTCAGTTGGTTGTCGAGGTTGTTAGTCCAGGTAGAGTTGGGCGCGATCGCGATTACATTAGCAAACGAGCCCAATATGCGGCGCGGGGCATCCCTGAGTATTGGATTGTTGACCCTCAAGAGCAAATTGTAGCCGTACTTCAACTAGAATCGGGTGAGTATGTCGAAGTTGGGATGTTTCAAGGGGAACAAACACTTGTTTCTCCAACATTTCCGCAGTTGAATTTAACGGCTGGACAAGTTTTGGGAGGAGAGTTTCAGTTGTAGAATGCGCCAAATTGCATAATTTTCCCCTAAGCTACCTTGGGGCAAATTTCGACTTTGACAGTCATACCTACTTTATTGAGCATTGCAATCAGACTGTCAACGGAAAACTGCCCTATTTTACCTTGAGTTAGAGCTTTGATTCGATCGTTGGACTGTTGGAGATGTTGAGCCGTTTGATCGAGAGTCCAACCGCGCTCTTTAATCTGATGAGTCAGGGCGAGAATTAGTTGCGATCGAATTAGTAAGTTATCAGCTTCTTCAGATGAGAATCCGAGGTCTAGAAAGATATTATCGACTGCTTGGGTAATAGTATTTTCGCTCATTGTTCCGGTTCTCTTGAGTTTAAACGATTTTGTAACAAATCTTGGTAGCGTTTCTGCCCAACTTCGATATTTTTCTTGGCGGTTTTCTGAGTTTTCTTTTGGAAGGCATGGAGCACATAAATAGCTTCTTCAAATCTAGCAATATAGAAAACCCGATAGGCATTTTCTGTCCGAATCCGAATTTCTTCAACGCCTTTACCTACGATCGACATCGGTTTAAAGTCTGGTGGTTGTATGCCCTGCTGGAGAGTCCAAAGTGAAAAACCGGCTTCTTTTCGGGCATCTTCAGGAAGAGATTGGATTTCTTCGCGGGCAGGGCCAACCCACCGAATCGGCTTGATGGTCATCGAGTTTGTTGAGAATCGAATACTGTGACAATTATACTCAAGTATTGCCTTAAGTATTTTATTTATTCAGCCCTCTATGTCGGTTAGTTCACCCGCCGATTTGAGACATGGTGCGGCTGTAATTTCCTTGAGTAGTTCCCGAATCTCGCTGCTTGAAATTAATCTCCGGTTTAATCTCCAATATGTGCCGCACTCGATCGCGCAATTCCCCTGTAGACACCCCATTCCGTAAAGAAGTTTTTAAGTCAATTTGCCCGGTTTCGTTCAGCAGACAAGGCCGCAGCCACCCGTCAGCAGACAAACGCATCCGATTGCACCGATCGCAAAAACACTCCGACATCTGACTGATAAATCCTAAAGTACCCTTCGCCCCCGGAATTTGAAACACATCCGCCGGCCCGTTACCGCGAATTCCCGACTCGGCTAACCCGTATTTATCGCTAATTTGTTGCCGCAAATCTGCTGATGCTACCCAACCTTTATCGCCAAATAAGTCGCCATTGCCGATCGGCATAAACTCAATAAATCTAACGTGCCAATTTCGGTTAATAGTTAACTCTGCCAAATCCAATATTTCCCCGTCATTCACACCGGGAATCACCACAACATTCAATTTCAGCGGGTCAAATCCAGCTTGATAAGCCGCTTGAATTCCTTCCCAAACTTGCATCCAGCGCGATCGTCCGCGACTACCAATTATCTTATCAAAAGTCTCCGGTTCCAAGGAATCCAAACTAATATTAATCCGGCGCAAACCTGCACTGTAGAGATTTTCGGCCATTCCCGCCAGCAAAAATCCGTTGGTTGTCATCGATAAATCTCGCGTTTCGGGCAAAGAGGCGATCGACCTCACCAAATCCACCACCCCAGGGCGCAGCAGCGGTTCCCCACCAGTCAGCCGAAACTTAGTAAATCCCACAGGTATAAAAACTTCGCGAAGCAGAGTTAACAATTCCGAGTGAGTTAACAACTGCTGCTGCAACACGTAGTCCAACTCGCTACCTTCCGGCATACAGTAGAGACAGCGGAAATTGCAGCGGTCTATCAAGCTAATCCGGAGGTAGTCTACGGTATCCATGTCAATAGTTTGTAATATTATTTAATTATAAATCCTGACTCGATTTTCTGCAATTATTAATTGAGAGCAAGAAACCTGCATCGATTACTCTCTCCTCAGCGCCCTCTGCGCCCTCTGCGGTAAATAAAAAAAAATCTCAATCACAAATCCAACAAACTTCCTACTCAACTTCTTCTCTCTCTTACTCTCTCCTCAGCGCCCTCTGCGCCCTCTGCGGTAAATAAAAAAAATCTCAATCACAAATCCAACAAACTTCCTACTCAATTTTTTCTCTCTCTTACTCTCTTCTCAGCGCCCTCTGCGCCCTCTGCGGTAAATCAAAAAAATCTCAATCACAAATCCAACAAACTCCCTAAATATATGTTCTTTGAATTTGAAGCTGACTTTGTAGAAGCCCTGCGCTGCGTTCCGATGCAGGTACGACTGAAATTAGATACTTGCGGGATTAAACTAAAGTTACAAGATTGGAATCACTTCAACCAAGCAGAACGTCAAATGCTTGTCGAGTTACCTTGTTTGACTGAATCAGAAATTAGCGATTACCGAGAACAGTTAAACCAAGTATTAATCAAACAGACTGGTCAACCGGGTACTGATTTGGCGGTTGATGAAAATCCCCCCTGGATGGATGCTGCAACTATACCGGAGTCTGTTTCTGCAAAAGCTCAAGAGTTGGATGTTGCGATTAGTTTGGCACAGTGGGCGAGTTTGCAGCCTCTGCAGCGGTTTGCTTTGATTAAGCTTAGTCGATCGAGCCACGAGAATAAAAACTTTCTCCCGGCGCTGCAAGAGTTTAAGGTGATTGATTGAGTTGGAGTTTTAATTAACCGCAGAAATTTACCGACCAGACGCCTGTTCTACAGAGGAGCGAGATCGGAGACTGATCCGCATTATATTAAAAGATTATATATATTGAGAAATACATCAAAAAAAAATATAATTGCAGTATAAAAACAGTGATTGTGGTAATGGCGATCGATCTGTGATACAACCGCTGCCTGCTACGAGCGTAAAACGTTTATGCTATGCACGCTTGCCTCGCCACAGTACCTCGGCTCTACTCTTCTCTGACGCCGATCGAAAAATTCATTTTTTTTTAAGTTATGTTACCTGCACATGGTATTATTCGATCTGAAGTGTACGAGCTGTAGCTTTTGTCACACTTATCGCTACAAGACGGTTTCAACCGAATTAATTGTAGTGGGAGTCAACTAACACCGACTGCTTTAAAAGTCAAGTAACCTTGTCAGATCAATCTCGCGCATCCATCGCTGAAACGGGGGACATCTCTCAGATAGGTTCGTCCGAACCGGAGTCCACCGACGCTATGCAAGATTTCTACAAACTTCAGCAACAGTTGTTTGTAGTCTCGCTCGCCTTCACGGGAATAGTTTTTGTCTCGGTGTGGATTTTTTATTCGCTCAACATTGCCCTAAATTACTTGATTGGGGCGATCGCCGGTGTGGTTTACTTGAGAATGTTGGCCAAAGACGTTGAACGTCTGGGCTCGCAAAAGATGAGTCTGAGTAAAAATAGGTTAGCTGTATTTATTGGGTTGATAGTAGTAGCAACTCAGTGGAACCAGCTACAGATTTTGCCCATATTTTTGGGATTTCTGACATATAAAGTCGCGATCGTCTTTTATATGCTGCAAAGCCTGTTTGTTCCAGACCCGCAAAACGGGTCAGGCAGTCGGTGAACCCTCCACTGTGTGAACTTCTTGTGAATGGAAATGCTAAATGTCTTAAATGCCTTTAATGCTTTTCCCCTCGCTGAGTTGGAAGTTGGTAAACATTTCTACTGGCACATCGGCAGTCTCAAAGTTCACGGACAGGTATTCATCACCTCCTGGATTGTGATTGCTCTCCTTGTAACAGCATCCCTGTTGGCAACTCGCAATATGCAGAGAATTCCACGCGGAATGCAAAACTTCATGGAGTATGCCTTAGAATTCATTCGAGACTTGGCTAGAAATCAACTTGGCGAGAAAGAGTACCGTCCCTGGTTGCCATTTATTGGCACTTTGTTCCTGTTTATTTTTGTATCCAATTGGTCGGGGGCTTTAGTTCCTTGGAAACTAATTAAGTTGCCAGAAGGCGAACTAGCTTCTCCGACTAACGACATCAACACGACGGTAGCACTTGCTTTGCTGACTTCTCTGGCATATTTTTATGCGGGTTTCAGCAGGCGGGGTTTGGGTTATTTTAGAAAGTACATCGAACCAACCCCAATTTTGTTGCCGATCGCGATTTTGGAAGATTTCACCAAGCCTCTTTCCCTAAGCTTCCGTTTATTTGGTAACATTTTAGCGGATGAATTAGTGGTAGCGGTTCTGGTGCTATTAGTTCCCCTGTTCGTACCTCTGCCCGTAATGATGTTGGGTCTGTTTACCAGTGCGATTCAAGCCTTGGTATTTGCCACCTTGGCAGGAGCCTACATTCACGAAGCATTGGAAGGACACGGCGACGAACATCACGATTAACTCCTCTGAATTGGCGAACGGTTAATAGTAATATCTCAGAAGTCAGGAGTCCAATCGATGACTGATGACTGATGACTAATGACTAATGACTAATTGCCGAATATCTGTCTTTCATTCTGTACACTAAGGTTAAGGAAATTTATCATGAATCCGACAATTGCTGCTGCTTCTGTTATCGCCGCTGGTCTAGCTATTGGTTTGGGCGCGATTGGACCTGGTATCGGTCAAGGTAATGCAGCCGGTCAAGCAGTAGAAGGTATTGCCCGCCAGCCGGAAGCAGAAGGCAAAATTCGCGGTACTCTCCTGCTGAGCTTAGCATTCATGGAATCCCTGACCATCTACGGTCTGGTTATTGCATTGGTATTGCTGTTTGCTAATCCTTTCGCTTAATACTGAAGGACTGCAAAAAAGGGGCGGATGTCTTTCCGCCCCAAAAACAAGGAGGAACTAAAAGTGTTTGATTTTGATGCAACTTTGCCTTTGATGGCGTTGCAGTTCCTAGCTTTGACGGTAATTATGAATGCGGTTTTCTATAAACCCATGACTAAGATGCTGGACGAGCGGGAGGAATACATCCGTACCACTAAAATTTCAGCTAAGGAACGCTTGGTGAAATCCCAGAATTTAGCGCAGGAATACCAACAAAAACTGGGAGAAACTCGCAAACAGTCTCAAGCCGTAATTGCTGCGGCTCAAGCAGATGCCAAAAAAATCGCGTCGGAAAAAGTAGCTGATGCTCAAAAAGAAGCTCAAGCGGCACGAGAAAAGGCAAGCTCTGAGATAGAGCAGCAAAAACAAGAGGCAATGCGCTCGCTAGAACAAGAGGTAGATACTCTGAGCCGACAAATTCTGGAAAAGTTATTAGGCACAGCATTGGTCAAATAGCTCGATCGAACAGTTTTAATTTTTGGGTAAAATTAAAAAGCTCAAATCTCAAATCGGTTCGTCCAACCTGCACGCGCAATTATGGAAGAGTATCATGGGGACTGTTTTATTGCTAGCCACAGAAGCTAGCGCAGAAGGTGGTTTCGGTTTAAATTTCGATATTTTTGAAACCAACCTGATTAACCTGATCATTGTTATTGGAGTGCTGTTTTACTTCGGGCGCGGCTTTTTAGGAAATATTCTTACCGAAAGACGCAACGCTATCGAAGAAGCGATTAAAGAAGCAGAAACGCGCCAAAAAGATGCAGCAGCAGCTTTAGCAGAACAACAGCAAAAATTGACTCAGGCTCAAGCAGAAGCGGAACGGATTCGAGCCGCTGCACAAGAAAATGCGATCGCAGCCAAAGAAGTAATTCTAGCTCAAGCGGCGCAGGACGTTGAACGCATGAAAGCAACAGCAGGTCAAGAGCTGGACGCAGAACGAGAAAAAGCCGTCGCTCAACTCAGAGCAAGAGTTGCTGCAATGGCACTAGAAAGAGTGGAAAGCCAGTTAAAAAATAGCTTGGACGAGAGCGCTCAACACCAATTAATCGATCGCAGCATTGCGTTACTCGGAGGCTAAAACGTGAGTACAGTCAGCACAGAAGTCTTGCAGCCTTACGCATCTGCCTTGATGTCACTGGCTCAGTCCAGCAATCTCTCAGAGAAGTTCGGCGAAGACATTCGTTCTTTACTTGACCTGCTAAAAAATTCGGAAGATTTGCGTCAATTTTTAGCCAATCCGCTGGTAAAATCGGATGCTAAAAAAGCCGTAATTAAGCAAATAGCGGGTGAAGAAATGAACCCCTTGATGCACAACTTTCTGAAGCTTTTAGTAGACAAAGGAAGGATTCTTTTTTTAGAAGGAATTGGTCAACAATACTTGGCCAAACTCCGAGAACTAAACCAAACAGTATTGGCAGAAGTTACATCTGCCGTCCCGCTTTCAGATGCTCAATTGCAGACTGTTCGCGAGAAAGTGCAGGCGATGACCAGCGCTAAAAATGTAGAAATTGAAACCAAAATAGACGCAGATTTAATCGGCGGTGTGGTAATCAAAGTAGGCTCTCAAATAATTGATGCCAGCCTGCGGGGACAATTGCGCCGTCTGGGAATTCGCTTGAATTCTTAATTGAAGGAAGAAGGAAGAAGGAAGAAGGAAGCCGGTATTCGGGAAGCATCAAAGAGGAAGCAGGAATAAGTGAATTTATGTTTTCAAGTTGTTAGTCCCAAATTCTTAGTACCAAATCTCAATTCTTTCTTGAAGAAGGGAGAAGGAAGAAGGAAGCCGGTATTCGGGAAGAATCAAACAGGAAGCAGGAATAAATGAATTTATGTTTTCGAGTTGCTAGTCCCAAATTCTTACTACCAAATCTCAATTCTTTCTTGCCGAAAACATCGATCGAAAACTGACAACTGACACATAATAATTAACATGGCAGCAATCAGACCTGACGAAATTAGCAGCATTATTCGCCAGCAAATTGAACAGTACGACCAAGATGTAAAAGTCTCTAACGTCGGTACTGTTTTGCAAGTAGGCGACGGCATTGCCCGGATTTATGGCTTGGATAAAGCTATGTCCGGCGAATTGCTAGAATTTGCCGACGGCACCGTGGGCATCGCACTGAACCTCGAACAAGATAACGTCGGTGCAGTGTTGATGGGCCAAGGCCTAGGCATTCAAGAAGGTTCGGTAGTTACTGCTACTGGCAGAATTGCTGAAGTCCCCGTTGGTGAAGCAATGTTGGGACGGGTAGTTGATGCTTTGGCGCGTCCGATTGACGGCAAGGGCGAAATTAAAACTACTGAGTCTCGGTTGATTGAATCTCCGGCACCAGGGATTGTTTCTCGCCGTTCTGTTTACGAACCGATGCAAACAGGAATTACCGCTATTGATGCGATGATTCCTGTGGGAAGAGGACAGCGGGAACTGATTATTGGCGACCGTCAAACCGGTAAAACTGCGATCGCAATTGACACAATCATCAACCAAAAATCGGAAGATGTAATTTGCGTCTACGTGGCGATCGGTCAAAAAGCTTCTACAGTAGCTAACATCGTCAACGTCCTGCAAGAAAAGGGCGCGATGGACTACACAATCGTCGTAGCAGCCAACGCTAGCGACCCCGCAACCCTGCAATATTTGGCGCCCTACACTGGTGCTAGCTTAGCCGAGTATTTCATGTACAAAGGCAAGCACACTTTGGTCATTTACGATGACCTTTCCAAGCAAGCACAGGCCTACCGCCAAATGTCCTTGTTGCTGCGCCGTCCTCCCGGTCGCGAAGCTTATCCCGGAGACGTGTTTTACCTGCACTCTCGCTTGCTAGAACGCGCTGCTAAATTGAGCGACGATTTGGGCGAAGGCAGCATGACTGCTTTGCCAATTATCGAAACCCAAGCTGGTGACGTTTCTGCTTACATTCCGACGAACGTAATTTCGATTACCGACGGTCAAATCTTCCTTTCTTCTGACTTGTTTAACTCTGGTTTGCGTCCAGCAGTAAACCCCGGTATTTCGGTATCGCGGGTAGGTTCTGCGGCTCAAACTAAGGCAATGAAAAAAGTAGCCGGTAAGGTGAAATTGGAATTGGCGCAGTTTGAAGAACTGGCAGCATTTTCTCAGTTTGCTTCTGACTTGGATAAAGCTACTCAAAATCAATTGGCGCGGGGTCAACGCTTGCGGGAACTGTTGAAACAGGACCAAAGTTCGCCCCTGCCGATGAACGAACAAGTGGCTATAATCTATGCCGGTATTAACGGCTACATGGATGATATCGCTGTGGAAAAAGTCACGAAGTTTACTGTTGGTTTGCGCGATTATTTACGGACTAGCAAGCCGAAGTACGGCGAAATCGTTCAAGGCGGCAAGGCATTGACTGATGAAGCTGAGAAGCTGCTGAAAGAAGGCATCGCAGAATACAAGCAAAGTTTCTTAGTGTCTGCGTAATTAGTCATCAGTCATCAGTCATTAGTCATTGGTCATTCGTTAAGTCGCAAATCCCCCCTAGTTTCCCTTAAGAAGGGGAGAACTGGAAGCAGTCAAAGTTCTCTTTGTTTAAGCAGGGAACTGGAAGCAGCCAAAGTTCTCTGAAAAATGGGAAATGGAAACACTCAAAGTCCCCCTTAAAAAGGGGGATTTAGGGGGATCGAGACTTGGCTGCAACCCTGATTTAGACTTTGTTTTAGCGTGATAGCTCACACAAATTGGTAATGCCGTGTCCCTACCACAGCTAAACTTAAAAACTGATGGCTGGGAACTAATAACTCGGAAATAAAGGCTAAGAAAAAAGGAGAAAGTTATGGCAAATCTCAAAACTATTCGCGATCGCATTAAATCGGTCAAGAACACTAAAAAGATTACAGAAGCAATGCGTTTGGTGGCTGCTGCTAAGGTGCGCCGCGCTCAAGAACAGGTGACTGCTACTCGGCCTTTTGCCGATCGCCTCGCAGAGGTATTGTACGGTTTGGCGGAACGCTTGCAGTTTGAAAGCCAGGATTTACCGCTGCTGAAAAAACGCGAAGTCAGAACAGTTGGACTTTTGGTAGTTTCGGGCGATCGGGGTTTGTGCGGTGGCTACAACAGCAACATCATCAGATACGCCGAAAATCGCGCTAAGGAAATCAAAGCTGAAGGCTTAGACTACAAATACGTGTTGGTAGGACGCAAAGCTACTCAGTATTTCCAGCGCCGCGAACAGCCGATCGATGCTACTTACACTAACTTAGAACAAATTCCGACAGCACCGGAAGCAGCGCTAATTGCTGACCAATTGCTGTCTCTGTTCCTGTCGGGAACTGTGGACAGAGTTGAACTAATTTACACCAAGTTTGTGTCGCTAATTAGTTCGCGTCCGGTAATCCAAACCTTGTTACCCCTCGATCCCCAAGGTTTGGAAAGTTCCGATGATGAAATCTTCCGCTTGACAACGAAAGGCGGACAGTTTCAAGTATCGCGGGAGAAGGTTGCTGCACCTACAAAGAGTTTGCCGGCCGACATGATTTTCGAGCAAGATCCGGCACAAATTCTGGAGGCACTTTTGCCTTTGTATTTGAACAACCAATTGCTGCGGGCTTTGCAAGAATCTGCCGCTAGCGAGTTGGCTGCACGGATGACGGCGATGAATAATGCTAGTGAGAATGCTAGCGATTTGATCCGTAGTTTGACGCTGACTTATAACAAGGCGCGGCAGGCGGCAATTACCCAGGAAATTCTGGAAGTTTCCGGCGGTGCTGAGGCGTTGAACGGCTAAGTTAGGGTTGACAATTTGTTGATTTTATGCTATGCGTCTGGGGGAACTCAGGCGCTTTTTTTATTTATAAAGTTGTTACAATTGACCACAATGTACTAACAAAGCCAAACTCAAGATTTTTTGCAGAAACCGGGTTTAAGCTGTTGCGGCATTTAAAATGTCTGTCAAAAAAAATCAAAGTCTTGTGGGGAGTAGGGGTTGGGCGTCCCGCCCACCCTGAATATACAATTTTTATTTGCGGAACAGCTTATGAGCGTAAATCATACCTAAATGACCTAAATTAACGCTCTGTAGCGTTTTTTGCGGAAAACGGCATTAATTGCACCCTTGCATGAGTATGCACTAAGGCATATAGTGTAACTAATGCACCTGTATGCAAAAAGCTGGTTTTTAGGCAAACTACATAAAAATGTCAAAATGTATATGTTGTAAAGCCTTGAGCCTGTATGGATGACAACAAGACTGTGGCTATTAGAGTAGAAATGCCCCCGGAATTGCGGAATCGATTTAAGTCGGCTGTTGCTAGGGAGGGTAAAAATATGAGAGATGTTTTGCTTGAATTTATGGAGGGATATGTCAAGCAGGCTGAGCAACCAAAAATAGAAGCAAGTCAAAATCAAAACAACACATAGCTGCTGCGTGCAGCGGTGGAGCGATCGCATACAGGAATCGTAAAAAGCGATCGCTCACTCCTGCACAATTTCCACCAAGTCTTCAATCATTACATCAAAGGTGCGGGCCAATTTGTGTATAGAAATAAAGTCAATCGTTGACACTCCCGGACAGCGGGCGTAGTGTCTGACGGTGCTGTAAATTACTCCCGATCGCTCTGAAACCTCTTTTAGCGTCCAACCTTTCTCAGCGGCGAATTCTCTAACTTTTAGTCTGACTAAACCCATACTTGACGAATGATGGTGTACCATCATAAGATATTTTTATTCCAAAAAGCGATCGCCTAATCTTCGACAATCTCATACAAATCTTCGACCATCACGTCAAAAGTCCTCGCCAACTTGTCCAAGGCTGTCACGTCAATTGTTGCTAATCCGGGCGATCGGGCATAGGTTCTCAGCGTACTGTAGACTACGCCCGATCGCTCTGAAACCTCTTTGATCGTCCAGCCTTTCTCAGCAGCAAACTCTCGAACCCGTAATCTAATTAAGCCCATAAGCTCTTCAGATGTGACTAATATCAGTCATGAAATTATACTACAAAAGGCGATCGACCTACTCTTTGACGACCTCAACCAAATCTTCCACCATCACATCAAAAGTACGTGCCAACTTGAGCAGACAAGTAAAATCAACCATTGCCATTCCCGGAGAACGTGAATAGGTGCTGAGGGTGCTGTAAATGACTCCCGATCGCTCCGAAACCTCTTTGATCGTCCAGCCTTTCTCAGCAGCAAATTCTTTAACCCGCAATCTAATTAAACCCATTGACAGAAAACTAGATTTAGTTTAGGATAATTTTATCGTAAAAAGCGATCGCCCCAACGTCTGGAAAACTTAAAGACGATCGCCTGTCAAAGTTCAAATCCCATCAACTGGGATTTATTAACCATCTGAAATTCCCATCAAGTGGGATGTACCAACCATCTGAAATTCCCGCTAATTGGGATGTACCAACTATCTGAAATTTTCATCAATTGGGATGTATCAACTATGTTAGCAAGCTTTCGACCAAAATCAACCCCCAGACACAGATTGAGCCGGTTCGTCACCAAAGAGGCGATCGCCCGCCTGCTCAAAATCAAGATAGAACAAATATATCGCTTCGAGTGCTGGGCGCATATCCTGTACGTGCACGCCAAAGGCATGAGTCGGTTTGTGAGTTATGCCGACTTTCCGCCTGTTTTGGGAGTGGAATCGCCCTCTGGTTTAGATTTTGGTTATTGGAAGCGCCGGATAGCGAGTCAGAAAGAGAGAAACGCGCCGGATTTTTGGGTAGATTTCTATGCAGAGAAATTTCATAAAGCTGTTTCTGTTGCTGAATTGTTCGAGTGGGGGGAAATGGTGGGGGTGATTAAATTGATGTTAAGTCGAATAGCTGTGGAGTCGCTGCGAAAGGTTTACGCCCAAGAGAAATCTCTGCTGGAACATTTTTAAATTATGACTTACACACGGGTGATTAGAAACCGGGTTTTTTTGCGAAAATACTGCATCCCAGCCCTTAACTAAGTGAAAAACCCGGTTTCTTTGCTGTGCGTAACTCCCATAAACTCCAGTCCCTTCCTGTAGGGGCGGTGGATGGTGCGTGCCCGCCCGCTAGGGTTCTGCCACAAACATTCAAAAAATTGGTTCAAGCTCGACAGCAACAGTTATAATTCTTCCATGTGCTTCCCTCTCTATCCCTCGTTAAGCCCATGAGTAACCTTTCAAACATCCAACCAGCAGAGGCGATCGCGGGAATTACAGGCTAAGTCCGCTCAGTCTGCGGTTATGCGTTTGGTGGGGTTCCCGCCGTCGGAGTCGAAGTAGGCTTTGACTAAGTTGGCTGATTATGTTTTTAGTCAATTTTATTAGGTGCGATCGCGCAGTTTTAGGGAAGATAATCAAATTGTGGTTTACATCTTGCCTGAAAGTTTTATATCAATTAATTGGAGTAATTTACAATGAGTGTTATTAGAAAATTTGTAATTTTGGAAGACCGTCAAAAAAGCTTGGAAACGACAATAGATTTTTTATTAAATTGTAAAGAATACTCTTGGGATAAAATTTATCTGTTTTCTGCTTTTGTTAGTGATGACGGGGTGAAAAAAGTAAAAAAGATTCTTGAACACCCTTATTTAAATGAAAATACGGAATTTGTGATTGCGATGGGAACAAAAAATTCTTTTAATAAACCTAGTGATATCGAAAATTTATTAAATTTTATAGATAAAAAATCAATGAATGTTAAAGCTAAGTCTGTTCGTTTTATATGTCCCACAAATAACTTTCATGTCAAAGCCTATTGTTTTTTAGGCCGTCATGTTAGAGACAATGACAATAGAGAAATAGGGTTTTCTATCATAGGGTCATCTAATCTAACCAAGGTAGGTCTTGAATGTGAGGGAGAATTATGTATTAGTATCCATAACTTAAATTTAACAAAAGGATTGATTGATCGTTGGTCAAATAAATATAAAAGTGAATCGCATCTGTGGAATCAACTAAGAATTAAGGAGTATGAAAGACAATATAATAAAGAACACTCTCGTAAAGATCAAGATGAAGTTATCCCACCGTCTCAAGAAAACTCTACGCCTGTAAATCAAGATCAAGCACCGATAACCAGCACACCACCAAATGGTAAATTTATTAAACTAGGTGTCATTAATGATATTGCTCTTATTGACAAGAAAAAGAGTCTCCTTGATGATTACAGTGAAGATGCTATAAACGCCTTTTACTCATCCAGAGAAACTATAGATCAAGTTAAAAATGATTTTCTTGTAGGTTCTTTATGCCTCTCAGTAGACATAGAAAACATATTCCGAATTGTTGAAATTGTTAAAATTATACCTTACCCTTACAAAACTGAACAAAACGAGATAAAAGGCGGTTTTGTAATATTTAGAGAAAATGTAACTTATGAGCCTTCTGATATTGGTGAAATTCTTGCGAATGAAAAGTATAAAATAATATCTGATGCAAAGAATATGGATAAATTACCTTATAAAACTCTAAAGGATTTGGAAGAAGAAGTTAAGAAAATGCTCAACGATCCGAATTATAAAAAAGGGCTAGAAAAAGGTAAGAAGAAGATGCAGAAGATGCAATTAGAAGAAATTGACGAACTATTAAAAATTAATGATATCGATTTAATAAAGGAAAAGCTAAAAGAACTCAAAGAATCCTATTCAATGTGACATCAATGTATTCTCAATGCCAACTTAATTTTACAATGGTTATGGGATAAAATCATCGTCTTTACCGGCCATAATAGTAATAGCAGGCTTCTTGCAAAAGTGCCATTAATTGTCAGAAAATCAAAGAGAATTTATTGTTTCAGAGTTTATCCTTATCTTAAGTCTTTGCTAAAAGTTTAAGTAACTTATTTGCTGGTAAGCCCGTAAGATGGCAGATTGAAGGAACTAGAGATAGTGTTAATATTAAGGTAATAGTAGAACCTGATGGGAGAGGAATCATTACAGCTTTCCCAACGAATCTACCTAAAAATTCCTAGCAATATTGTCAGGAGCTAAACAAATGTTTGACTATAAAATTGTAGAAAATAAACTCCATCAAGCCATTAACATCGTGAAACCACAACTTTCAGATACTCAAATAGAATTTTTGGTTTCAGACATTCAGGCTGGCGAGTGGAATTTGGCGTTAGAGACTTTGTGCGATATTCTCATTGAAGAAGAAATTTCCATAGATTTAAAGGGTTATGAACTCTTGCAAGAAGTGGGCAATATTTTGAACATGGAACGAGAAACTTGGGAGATGCTAAAAGTCCAAGTAACTCCTTGAGATGAGTTTCAATAAAGGAGGTTTTTATGTCTCGCACACTAGATATTTTTGTAGACTTACCGCAGGAAATCGAACATTTAATCAAAGAATTAGAGTTGATATTGGCTCTAAAATTCGAGCTTGTTTCTGATGGTACTGACAACTGGTATGAGTTTCGGAACTCAACAATCACTCTTACTGTAGGAAAGCATGATTTTGAAAACGATCGAGATATCAAATTTGAAGAATACCCTTATAACCTATCAATCAAAGCGCTAAATATCTCGAATGAACTTGATAGGCAAAAGTGGCGTGATGATTTTGCTAGTTATGTTTTCCAAAAATTGAAAGCTACAGAAAGCTATCGTTTAATGCTGGTGGATGACCTACAAGTGAAGTTAGAGGAGTTTGCGCCATTGGTGAAGGTTTGATCGAACATCATAATAGGCTTAGATGCAACAGGAAATTTAAAAGTAGTTTTCCATAGCTTTAAACAAACCGATCGCACTTCTTGCATAATTCGGCTCATTTGGGCCCGTAAAGCTAACTTCAGCGATAAATTATCGAATATGTTACACTTATGTCTAGAGAAGAGAAAGGGAGTCAAACAAAATGACAACTATCCAATCAATGACAACTGCAATAACATCCCTTTATGAACAGGATTTCTATCTTTGGTTGCAGACAACTATCAACTTATTAAAAGAGGGAAAGTTTTCTGAAATAGATTTAGAGAACTTATTAGAGGAACTAGAAAGTATGGGGAAAAGCGATAAAAATGCTTTGAAAAGTAATTTGAGGGTACTTTTAATGCACTTGCTTAAGTATAAATATCAGCCAGAAAAACGAACAAATAGTTGGTATTACACAATTTTAGAACATCGTAAACGCATCCGAGATACCTTCAAAACCAGTCCGAGTTTATATCGTTTTTTTGAAGAGATTTTTAATGAATCTTATCAAGATGCCAGAGAACTAGCCGCAGGTGAAACCGGTTTATCTATTGCGATATTTCCCCCAGAGTCTCCCTTTACGGAAGAAGAAGTTCTTAATCCTGATTTTTTACCGCCTGAGTGCGATCGGTCTGAAAATTCTGAAAATATTGAATAATTGAATCATAATAGTATCAGCGAATATGCAAAAGCGAGGAAATGACTATGGTCACTGCTACTGCTGTACAGGATAATCTTACTGTAGAAGAATTCATCACCGAGCCGCCCGACGACATGGAATTGGTAGACGGCCAACTTGTGGAGAAAAATGGCATGACAATCAAGACGGGGAAAATTCAGTTAAGCCTGGGGGAGGCTTGGAAAAATTATAAAAATTCCAGCGGACAAGGGGGAGAAGCTTATGTCGAAGTTCCTTGTCGCACTAGCCGACAAATTCGCCGTCCCGATGTCGCCTATCTCACACCCGAATTAGTCGCACAATATGGCAATCTTGCCACTTTACCCCAAAGTTTTCCCCTAATTGCCGAAATAGTTTCCCCTACCGATATCGCGGAAGATGTCTTTCTCAAAGCACAGGAATATTTAGCATCTAGCTGTCAGGAAGTCTGGTTAGTTTTTCCAGAAAGTCGTTTAATATTCGTGATAACTCAAGATAGAATGCTGACATTTAGATCCGGCGAAACTGCCACCACTCAACAAATCCTCAGCGGTTTCAGCATCGAGGTCGATCGACTGCTAGCTTAAACATCAAACTAAATTGCTACAATATTATTAAGATTCTCCCAGTCCGCGCCGGCGGACTTCGTTTGTAGAGCCTCCGAATTCTATTCGGTGGTGTTTAATCCAGATTTAATATCCCATCCTTCTCGGAGCACAAACCGCCATGTCAGACGACTTTTCCCTAGACGACCTTTTAAACAAAAGTTACGACGCTTTCAAAGACGCAGAAAACCAAGTGGGACAGTGCAATGTTTTAGTCATCGGCAAAACCGGAGTCGGCAAAAGTACCTTGATAAATTCTGTATTTCGCCAGCGCTTGGCAGAAACCGGAGTCGGCCGCCCCGTAACTCACGGTATTCGCCAATACACAAAACCGAATTGCCCGATCGCAGTTTACGACACTCCCGGACTCGAACTCAACGCCGAACAAATTAAACTTATTCAATTAAACGTTGCTAAACTAATTGAAGACCAAAGACTCCTGCACCCCAAAGAACACATTCACGTCATCTGGTACTGCATCAATCACAGCGCCAATAGAATAGAATCAGTCGAGGAAAACTGGCTGAAAGAAATGGAAGTCAAAGATGTACCAGTGATTTTAGTGCTCACTCAAACTACATCGAAAAAGCCCAGCGAGTTTTTCAAGCAACTGGAACACATGAATTTGCCAGTCAGTCAAATCATTCCAGTCATGGCAGAACCGGAAGAAATAGATGAGGATTATACAGTAAAATCTCACGGTTTAGACAAATTGGTGGATGCAACTTTTCAACTGCTGCCGGAAGTCGCTAAAAAAGCTTTTGTGAAAGAACAAATTGCCAATGTTTCGCTCAAATCTGACATGGCATTTAAGTATGTAACTGGTTATGTTGCCGGTTCTGCAATTGTCGGTGCGACTCCTGTACCGTTTGCTGATGCGCCGATTTTGATGGCGATGCAAACGGCAATGATTGCTAATATTACTGTGATTTTTGGAATGCCCTTTGATAAGGGGTTTGTTTCGGCGATGCTATCTGCGATTAGCGGTGCTGGCGGGGTTACTGCTGTGGGTAGAAGTATTGTGACTAATTTGATCAAAATGATTCCCGGTGCTGGTACTGTTGTCGGCGGTGCTATTTCCGGTGCAACGGCGGCAACTCTCACCCTTGCCCTCGGTTTGGCTTACATTGAAGTGCTTAAAACTTATATGAAAGCTCAAATTAATGGTGAAGAAGTTTCTTTGCAGCAGTTGACAAAGATGTTTGTGGAATTGTACAAGGATTATGCTAGTTCGGGACGCAAAACTTTGAGGGATGACAAGCAGAATCAACCGAAGCCTCCCAATCAAATTAATATTGAGTAAATGGGAATTGGGAATTGGGAATTGGGAATTGGGAATTGGGAATTGGGAATTGGGAATTGGGAATTGGGAATTGGGAA
>NZ_JAUBTX010000110.1:0-1735 GCF_036705185.1 Microcoleus sp. B4-D4
AGTTAGCCCAACCCCTAATGATAGGGTTTAGTCGCTTAATTAGCGCCGCTTGCGGTGCTGACTTATGGGAGTCAATTACATCCGACAGACGGTCATAATGTGCCTTCACTTTTTCCTGACTTGGGGTAATGATGGTCTTAAAACCGAGTAATTCCCCTTTCGTATTTTTACCTGTATGGTGTTTCCCTTTGGGGAACTGACGTATATTAAATCCAAGGAAGTTGAATCCTGGCTTTTCCTCAACAAAAGTTGAAAGAGTGTGCGTCAGCCGAGTTTTACTGGGTTTTAATTCCAAGCCTATGCCCATTAACCATTCCGAGATTATTTCCCGGCATCTTTGAACAACGGTTATGTCTTCATGGAGAATCACGAAGTCATCGGCGTACCTGATTAAAGTAGCTCCTGGCTGATAGCCAGCGTATTGACCTTTCTTGACAATTGTGCCACTAGGAAAGGCGCTTTTTATCCGGTTTTCCATCCCGTGGAGGGCTATGTTTGCCAAAAGCGGCGAAAGACACCCGCCTTGTGGCGTTCCCTCAGATGTAGGAAACAACTGCTTACCATCCATCACCCCCGCTTTTAACCATGCACGAATTTGACGGCGAATGGTGGGAGATGTATTCAGTTTTAAAAGCAGTGTTTCATGGTCGATACAGTCGAAACACTTCGATATGTCAGCATCAAGTACAAACTTTTGTTTATACCTGATGGAGTTAAAGATTGCTTCGATTGCATCATGACATGACCTTCCGGCTCTGAACCCGTATGAGTTTGGTTCAAATCGCGCTTCCCATTCTGGTTCTAATGCCAGTTTGACAAGCGTTTGCAAGGCGCGGTCATCCATTGTAGGTATTCCTAAAGGTCGCTTCTCATCACGTCCAGGCTTGGGAATCCATACACGCCTAGTCGGGCTGACCTTAGAACCCAGTTTTATTTGATTTATCAAGGCAAGACGGAGATTAGGAGTCAGCGATTTAACGCCGTCTACACCTGCCGTCTTTTTGCCGCAATTATCCTGGGTAACTCTACGAACCGCTAACGCTCTTGCTGACCAAGAATTCATCAACGTTTTTTGGAGTCTGCGATATGTTTTTACATCGCCACGTTGAGAGGCTTGATAAATTCTCTGTTGCAGCTTATACACTCTACGTTCTAGCTTTCGCCAGTTAATAGAACGCCATTCCACCGTAGTCTTTAAACTCGTATTAGACATATTTACTGCTACTGGAAACTTCATCTTCCAAATCACCGTGATTCTGTCTGCCTATCCTCACCATTACAGTCAGGCGTTTTGCTTTTGAATCAATCTTGCCTACTCTTCGTATTAGTTAGCACCTACTCAATCATTGAAGACTGAGAACGGACGAGAGGTTACTTCGTTTCTGATAGTCATTGTTTGAGTTTTTAGAGCGGTACTATCCACCGGGTTTAGAGGAAGTGCTTGTTGGTCAACCAGGAACTTGCCAACTCCCCATTATCCTTGCCCATTTTGGGACTCCCAACGTAAACAGCCTGATTTCGCTGGTTATTCATGACGATGGTTCAAATGTACCTTTGTATTCCTACTCATGAACTCTTGCTCGGTGTTTACCAGGTTAGGCTTCCAGTATTGACACCTTTCACCCCCGCTTCAGGGATTGATGGCTAGTCGCTACCCTGGGGGACGCAATTCTTGACTGCGCTCTGTGTGCTTTCACTCCTGCACCTGGAGGGTGGGACTTAGTTTTCTAGGATA
>NZ_JAUBTX010000071.1:0-26392 GCF_036705185.1 Microcoleus sp. B4-D4
CATCCGTTACATCCGTTACATCCGTTACATCCCGTACATTGCTCGTTGCCGAACTTCCTTCTTCCTTCTTCCTTCTTCCTTCTCAAGTCAAAGTGCCGCCGCAGCTAGAACCTGAACCAGCCGTACAACCGTAACAATAAGCCGCAGTTTGCACCTCTGGAATCACATCTAAACTGCCAGATTCCAGCAATTTAGCAACAGTTATCTGTTCCCCGCTGCGAGTTTTAGCCGGCAGATTTTCCATTTGATTAAAATCGCAATCGTAGACATTGCCCAAATAGTCGATCGACAATTCATTGCGGCACATTAAATGAGCCACAGTACCGGGATTAAAATTATCCTCCAAAAACCCCAGATAAGGCTTGTGAAGTTTCTTATGTTCCAAATGAAACTTAGTCCGTCCCACAGGCAAATTAGTAATCGCGAACAAGTGATTAAAACAAATCCCAAAATTTTCAGCTAAATAAACTTGATAATCTCGCTGTAACTGGCCTTGTTCCGCTGTTAGCGAAAACTTATCTGTTGTCGGCACTTGCGGATTGTACACCAAATCCAGAATCAAATTTGGGTTTTTCCCGTATCCCAACTGATTCAGCTTTTGCAGCGCCAGAATCGAACTGTCAAAAACACCGCTACCGCGCATTTTGTCAACATTGTCAGCTTGGTAGCAGGGAAGCGATGCAACTATTCTGAGTTGTTGCTGCGCGCAATATTCAGGAATATCCTCAAAACCTTTTTCAAAGTAAATCGTTAAATTAGAACGAACAATTACCTCTTTACCTGTTGCCCTTGCTGCTTCTGCTAAGGGTTTAAAACCGTAAAGCATCTCGGGAGCGCCGCCAGTGAGGTCAACAGTTTGAATTTGAGGAAAGCGACGAATAATTTCAATTAATTGGTCGCAAATTTCCGGGGAAATTTCTTCTGTTCGTTTCGGGCTAGCTTCTACGTGACAGTGAGTGCAAGCGAGGTTGCAGCGTTTTCCGAGATTAATTTGTAAAACTGTAATCTGCTTTTTAGTTAAAGCTGAGTTTAGTTTGTTTTTGAAAGGCGTGATTGCTGTCTGAATCATGTGCTAAATTTTTCGGTCTGTGCTCGCAACGGATTGAGAGGCGATCGGCCGGAACGCCTCTCATAATTTAGCACTAATTCTTTGGATGCGACAGCGACAGGTTAAAAATCAGTCCGTTGATAATCGATCGCAACCCGCAACCCAAGGGTGATATTTTCGACATTAATCTGGTTTGAGAGAGTTAACTAATTTTGCAACTCGTGCTTTAATTTCATCTCTAACGCGGTGAAAAGTTTCGATAGGTTGTCCGTCGGGGTCATCGAGTTGCCAATCTTCAAATACTTCTCGCAATATCCACGCTTCGGGTAAATTTACGCCGCAGCCACACAGAGAAATTACTGCGTCGTAGTCTTCTGCATTGAATTCGCTTAGTGGGTTGGATGTTTGATCTGTGATGTCAATGCCGATTTCTGACATGACTTGAATTGCTGTCGGATGAACTCTGCTTGATTCTAAGCCGGAACTGCTGACAGCAATTTTGCCCTCTCCGATGGTTTTAGCGAATCCTTCTGCCATTTGCGATCGGCAGGAGTTTCTTTTGCAAACAAACATTACTTTTTTCATGGTTTTTGTTAGTTGTGAGTTGTGATTTGTGAGTTGTGATTTGTGAGTTGTTAGGGCCCCGGCGGTTAGAAACCGCGGCTACACAACCGAAGTCCACCTCCGTGGACTGAAGAGAAATTCTTGATTCTTCAACCCGCGCAGGCGGGTTTTGTTTTTGTAGCCGCGATTTCAATCGCCGGGTAATTCGATCGCCTGATGTTTCGATCGCCTTAATTAACTAGGGCGCGATTTGCAACGGCGATCGCCTCCTTAGCGGCTTGTTCCTTGCGTTCGCTGTGGCGATCGGTCAAATAGTCCGTTTGCTCCCGCAACAGCAAGGTAAACTTGTACAGTTCCTCCATCACGTCGATCGCGCGATCGCGGAAAGGCGAATCCTTCATCGTCCCATCCTCGTTAAACTCCTGATAAGCCTTCGCAACCGAAGACTGATTGGGAATCGTAAACATCCGCATCCAGCGGCCCAAAATTCTCAAAGTATTGACAGCATTAAAAGACTGAGAACCGCCGCTGACTTGCATCACCGCCAAAGTTCGACCTTGGGTGGGTCTGACAGCCCCAATACTTAAAGGAATCCAGTCAATTTGATTTTTCATAATGCCAGTAATATTGCCGTGCATTTCTGGACTAGACCACACTTGACCCTCCGACCACAAACTCAATTCCCGCAATTCCTGAACCTTCGGATGCGTATCGGGAACGCTGCCGTAAATCGGCAATTCTTGAGGATGAAAAAACCTAACTTCGACACCGAATCCCTCAATAATTCGAGCCGATTCTTCCGCTAATAAACGGCTGTAAGAACGCTCTCGCAAAGAGCCATATAAAAACAAAATTCTCGGTTTGTGTGTGAATTTTTCCATGATAGTTTTAATTGAAATCCCGAAATCCGTTAGATAGTTGTCGGTAAACAGCGACTGCTAACTGCGCGCCCCAAATCGGAGCAACCCAGTAAACCCAGTGGTGTTCCCAAAAGCCGCCAATTAACGCAGGCCCGAGCGATCGCGCCGGATTCATGCTCGCCCCGGTAATCGGCCCCATAAATGCAGCTTCTAAGCCTACAGTTAACCCAATTGCTATCCCAGCAAAGCCGATATGAGCGCGCCTGTCAAGTCCCGAACCCAGAATTACAAACATCAGGATAAAAGTCAGAACTGTTTCTAAAATTAGAGACTGCAACCAGTTGCCGTTAAGAGGGATAGTTGCACCGAGATTTGCCACTTTTCCTAAAGTAATTAACAGCAGCGCGGAAGCTGCGATCGCCCCCGCACACTGCGCCAAAACATAGGGCAAAACTTTGTATTTTGGGAAAAACCCGCTCGCCCAAAATCCTAACGTTACGGCTGGGTTAAAGTGCGCGCCGCTGATGTGTCCGATCGCGTAAATCATGGCACATACTACTGCACCAAATACAAAACTGACGCCTAAATGAGTTACGGAACCACCGCTAATTTGGTTAACCATCACAGCGCCGGTGCCTGCAAAAACCAAAATAAATGTACCTAGAAATTCGGCGATCGCCTCTCGCGTGCACTCCGGTGATAACAAGCTGCTTGCTGTCTTAGAAACTGTTTGAACATTGAGTCGAGCCGTGATAAATTTACCTCTCTTCTTAGATTTTAGTTACCAATCTAGATTAACAGCTAACAAGCTAAAACACTTGACAGATTCCCAATGATACCTAAAAAGTTGCCTGCTGCCTCAATAACTCCCCAATTGTCGAGTCAAGCTGAGCTTTGCCACCAAAAACTGTCCCCACCTTGCCATTGTAAAAGTGCTGATAAATTAGTTGATACCCTTGTGTGGGTAAAGGAATATAACCCACAGAACTCACTAAGGTCGGAGCTTTCTTCATGTAGAATTCTACAAATTTACGTAGTTCTACTTTATTTTGAGCCGAGTTGTAGTTGACATAGATAAATAAAGGTCGTGCCAGGGGGTTATATTGAGCTTTTTCTACAGTTTCGCGCGAGGGCAGCACTGCTCCTTTGCCCCTGTCAATAGCTACAGCTTTCAATTGACTTTGATTGTCTTCGTAATAGGCAAATCCAAAGTAACCCAAAGCATTTTCGTCTTTAATAACTCCTTGCACTAAAACTGTGTCGTCTTCACTAGCTGTATAGTCGGTGCGACTGGCTTTAGCAGTACCTACTATGGCCTCTGTGAAGTAGTCAAATGTACCGGAATCTTTGCCTGCACCGTAAAGGGTTATAGATCGATTTGGCCAATTGGGTCGAATCTGATTCCAGCGGGTAATTTTTCCTTGGGCGGCGGGTTCCCAAATCTTTTTCAATTCCTCTACAGTAACGTCTTTTGCCCAGTCATTTTTGGGATTGACTACTACTGTGAGCGCGTCAAATGCGACAGGTAATTCGTAGTAGCGGATGCCTGCTTTGTTGCAGGCTTCCATTTCCTCTGGGCGGATGGGTCGCGAGGCGTTGCTGATGTCAGTTTCGCCCGCACAAAACTTTTTAAATCCTCCACCAGTACCGGAGAATTCAACAGTAATTGATGCTTTTTGGGGATTGGTATTTTGATATTCTTTGGCGATCGCATCCGTAATTGGATAAACGGTGCTGGAACCGTCTATTTTAATGCTTTGCGATTCTGGCGACTGGACTTGTCCGCAGGAGTTGAGAAGCCCGATCGCACCTATGGTCAAAGCAATTATACTTAGTGCGAAAACCTGGGGCTTTTCTGCTGGGTTCATTGACCTCACCCAATGCCATAACTAAGGGGTACAGTCAAATCATATCAATAAAATTTGATATGTCAAGTATGAGAGAAGACAAATAGGTAATAAACATATTAATAAATGTTGATGGGTTAACCAGCGTCGGAACAGGGGCGCGCCGGCAGGATCTGGCTAAAGCGGCGGTACTCCGACAGGTACTGTTCCAGGGCGAGAAACTGAGCTAGATTGAGGCTGTAGTAAATCCAGCGGCCTTCTTGGCGGCTGCGGACTAAAGCTGCATCCTTCAAGGCTTTGAGGTGGAAAGAGAGTTTAGGCTGAGGGACAGAAAGCCGATCGCACAAATCGCACACGCACAACTCCTGTTCCCGCAGCAACTCCAAAATCTGAATCCGCAGGGGGTCAGAAAGAGCGTGAAAGCCTGCGGAGACAAGTTTTTCCGAAATCTCTCGCTGTGGAATGTGATCGGGTGCAGTCGTAGAATTTTTAAGCATCAATTATTTTGAAAACATCCATCCAACACATCATAGTTTCTCAAGCTTCATCCGATAAAATCGATGTATTCAGCATCGAGAGATCCTTCCGACTGGATATTACTTAGGATTTTGTACCCTTGCCGGCACATCTGTCAGTCCCGCTTTCTGCATCAGCGAAATCACCCCTACAGATAGAATTCCCCCAACAACTACCCCGACAACTATCAGGATGAGAAAGCCTTTTTGCAGAGTTTTTTTAGTAGCCGGGTGGTACTTGCTCGGCAACTCTTGACCTTGCTCGTCAAGTTCTTGATCCAAGGGGTCTAGCGGATTCGATGGATTTGAGTTAAAAGGATTGGGTGCTTGATTCATGGCTGGCTTTGGTTAAAGGATGTCAACAACTATTTTAACTTGCGATTTGCCCGATCGCCTTAGATAATACCTTCTGGTTTTACTCAAGAATCTAT
This sequence comes from Microcoleus sp. B4-D4, assembly GCF_036705185.1. Taxonomy (NCBI): domain Bacteria; kingdom Bacillati; phylum Cyanobacteriota; class Cyanophyceae; order Oscillatoriales; family Microcoleaceae; genus Microcoleus; species Microcoleus sp. B4-D4. Next base: position 5,266 of record NZ_JAUBTX010000071.1, read on the forward strand.
AAAATTTATTAAGATATCGATAATTTTAGCAACATTTTTGATAAAAAATTCCTCTTTATCAATCTCGCTCGCAATTCCTTCTAACTTAAAAAAAATTCCAGATACTCCCAGTTGTCAAAACTCCATAAATTGTCTGAATATCATGTTCGCGACGCTGGTTAAATATTTGTGCTGCCATGTTTCCCCCTGTGCACTCTCCTCAGCCGGATTGAATGTTGTCGTTTTTGGCTTCCACAAAGGCGCTGGCGATTCTATGACAAGCTGTTCTGGCGATCGGCTAATTAGAAAATCGCAATAACCGCTCAAACCCCTAGCAGCGTCTACATTGAATTCTCGACCTAAAAATAAACTCATCCGTTGCGGTAGCCTTTTTTTGATTTCAACTAATATTGGCGCGACAATTAGCTCTGAGCGAGCTTTCTCGGAATTAATTTCTAGCGCTAAAGGCAGATTGAATTGCAAAGTTTCTTGCAAAAAAGTGCTCGGTTCTATTTCGGGAATGTCGGCAAACAAGCCAACCGTTCTATTCAAGGTTATGCCAAAATTTGTCTTAATTTGTTCGACGCTAAATTGACTGTAGGGCATTTAACTCCCTCTCTCGAAAAATTAAGTGTTTTTAAGAAGATGACATTATATCACTTGAGGCGCTAAAATTTTGAAGCGGGGGTATTTATATACTTGGCTGCTTGTCCAATGCTTTCTGTCAAAGATAATTACTATGACGTTACGCGAACTTCAAGACCGAGCACTGAGGTTGTCTGCCGAGGAGCGATGGCAGTTAATTAATGCTTTGATGCGATCGCTCCAACCGAAACCCCGATCGAAGGTGAAGCCGAAGGGTTTAGCCGCGAGTTTAATTGGCATTGCGAAAACGGACGCGCCACCACCTACAGATGCCGAAGTAAAGGCAATGTTAGATGAGCGGTTAGTGCAAAAGTATCTCTGATGAAAGTTTTATTTGATACCAATGTTTTACTGGATGCAATGCTGGCCCGCGAACCTTTTGTAGCGGATGCTGCTTTTTTACTGAATGCAGTTGAATCGGGGCGAATTGAAGGGTTTATGTCGGCGACAACGGTTACGGATGTGCATTATTTGGTGGGACGACAAACCAAGAGTTCTGAAGCTGCGATAGCTGCTGTCACTCGACTGTTGGCATTAATGGAAATTTGTGCGGTGGATCGAGAGATTCTGGAGCAAGCGATCGGGCTGGGATTGCCGGATTTTGAAGATGCGGTGCAGATAGCGTGTGCGATCGAGTTAGAGTTAGAGGCGATCGTTACTCGGGATGTGAATGGATTCGCAGGGTCGCCGATTTCCGTTTTGTCGCCTCAAGAACTGAGAAATCGGTTTGACCTAGCAGAGGGCTGAATAAATTAGGCGATCGGTGTTTCATCGCCGCCTTAAAAGCGCCCAAATGAAACACTTACAACAAAAGTATCGGTATCTGTTATCCTTCTGCTTTGGAAAGGCGATCGAGAGAAATTGTTGCGGCTTGAGATACTTGAGAATTGCTGTCTTTTTCTAAGTATTTCAAAGCAGAGACACTTTTAACACTAGGCAAATTCCCCAAAGCTTCAGCCAGCCTCTGGCGGATCAGCCAATCTTCCGACTGAGCAAAATCGAGGATGCGATCGATCGCGCCAATGTCCTTAATTTCCCCCAAAGCCGAAATCGCCGCCTGCTGAATCACTACTTGCTCGCATTCGAGAGCTTTCAGCAGCACGTCGCGAGCTCGGGGATCTTTGAGATTTCCCAGAGAAACAGCAGCACTAAAGCGCACCAGCCATTCAGTATCTTCATAAAAAGCGCGCACCAAAGCCTCAAAAGCTCGGATATCTTCCAGATAGCCCAAAGCACCCGCAGCATCAGCCCGAATGCCGTAATCAGGTTCAGTTTCTAGTAATTTGACTAGAATGGGATAGCACTCAGGAGTCGGTTTGACTCCGAGAGCAAACACAGCCATCGATCGCACTTGCAAACTTCGATCGTTCAACACCTTTTTAATCAAAGGTACAGCCTCTGCTGCAGGGACGTTCCGCAAGTTAGCCAAAGCTACCATGCGATCGGCAGAATTTTCGCTTTCTAACTTGGCTGCAATTTGCTCTAAGCTTAAAGTTGTCATTATCGGTAAATCTTGTAGTAAAACTTTACATTCTGGTTATTTTGATTATAAGTGAGTCTCCGGTTAAAAGCAGGCAGTAAAAACCGCCCCCATTTGAAATTGTAAACCGATCGCACTATCGATCGAAAACTCGGATTAATGGAAATAATCAATTAGAAAGTCTATTATTAAAATCCCAAGCACAGGCTAGGTGTTTCTGGTGTTTCTGGTGTTTCTGTCATTCCCTAACGCTTTGCCGATATTTATACCAGTTTCCCCCAAAATGCAACTCGGTAGCCTGCGCTCCAAACCCTTATACAATCAATCATTTCCCATCCACAATCGAAAATGGTATTAGCCGCCCTCTGACAACCTGCCCCATCAATTATGTCCTTTTACCACCCACCCTTTTACTCCTCAGCATTAGAACAGGCGATCGACCGCTACCCGCTAACCGCCGTACCAGATACTTCCTTAGCAGCGGCGATCGCCCTGATGAGTCAGTTGGAGAATAGTTGTCCCCTAACCAAAACACCTTTACCCTCAGAACCGGGGGCGATGACCGAAGTCTCCCCGCCGGAACAGGTGCGGGCCTACTGCGTGCTCGTGGTGCAAGACCAGCAGACTATTACCACAGACAACTTATCCGACAACCCCAGCCGCGGGCTGTTACTGGGGATATTAACTCCCGCCGACTTAGTGAGGCCCATCGCTTCTGGCAAAATAGACACTCAGAAAAAAGGAGCCTCGCAGAAAATACCAATTTCCGACATCATGTCTCCGGTGTCGGTTGTCCTCAAAGCATCCGAGGATCAAGACGTGTTCGGCGCTTTATCCTTATTTCGCCAGCACAAAATTCGCTATTTGCCGATCGTCAATCAATTTCGCCACTTGGTAGGAGTGCTCACTAGGGAAAGAATTCGCCAAGTATTGCAGCCTTCAAACATTCTGAAATTGCGGCGGGTAGCAGAATTGATGACTACGCCAATTACAGCGCCTCACACCGCGTCGCTGCTGAGCATAGCCGAACTGATGTCAGAGCATCAAGTCAGTTGCGTAGTCATTACAACAAACAAAGAATTGACAATGGAGAAGCCCAAAGATGACTATACCTCCATTTTTCACTATTCCTTTCAGCAACCTCTGGGAATTATTACCGAATACGACATCGTGCAGGCACTGTTTCTCGAAGTAAATTTCGAGCAAACCCTAGCTCAAGAAGTCATGAGAACTCCCCTGCAGTTTCTGCAACCTTCCGATTCCCTGTGGACGGCGCACAAACAAATGCAGCAGCAACAAGTGCAGCGGTTGGTGGTGTGCGGAGGGCGCGGAGAACTATTGGGAATTATTACCCAAACTAACTTGCTCCGAGTCCTCGATCCGACAGAAATGTACCGAGTTGTCAAACAGTTGCAGCAGTCGGTTTATCAACTGCAAGCAGAAAAATTGGAACTGCTGCAAAGCCGCAATGCCAAATTGGAACAGCAGGTGCGCGAACGGACTGCTAAACTCCACGAACAGGTGCAGCGCGATCGGCTGCTAACTCAAATTTCCTTGCGGATTCACCAATCCTTAAACCTCGAAGAAATTCTTAACGCCAGCGTCGATGAAGTCCGGCAAGTTCTGCACGCCGACAGAGTAGCCATCGTGCGTTTGGAGTCGAAGGATTTGGGCATTGTCGTGGCAGAATCCGTTGCGTCCCAGTGGTCTTCGATCTTGGGAGAAATCATGCCAGATACAATGTGGCATGAATCTGCATTCGCGATCGAACAGGAAATATACGCCGTCCCCGACATCGAGCAAGCTAATTTGAATGCCGAAACATCTGCACGCTTGCAGCAAGCGCAAATCAAAGCTTATTTGATTGTACCAATTTTGCAAGACAGCAATTTGTGGGGCGTGATGTGCGTCCATCAGTGTTCTAAATCGCGGCAGTGGCAACCTTCGGAAGTGGATTTGCTGCTGCAACTGGCAACTCAAATTGCGATCGCCATTCAGCAAGCCCAACTCTACCAGCAAGTACAAAATCTCAACACCGACCTCGAACGCCAAGTCCAAGAACGCACCGCCCAATTGCAGCAAAAAGTGCAGGAACTCCAGCATTTAAACGTTCTCAAAGATGAATTTCTCAGCACAGTTTCTCACGAACTACGCACGCCTTTAGCTAATATGAAAATGGCTATTCATATGCTGAAAGTTTCTCCCACACCAGACCGACGGCAGATTTATTTAGAAATTTTAGAAACCGAATGTACTAGAGAAACCGATTTGATTAATGCTTTGCTCGATTTGCAGCGCCTCGAAGCAGCAGCTTGCCCGATCGATCTCGAACCAGTAAACTTAGAAGTCTGGCTACCTGCGATTATCGAGCCATTTTACACCCGCACCCAGAACCGCCACCAGCATTTGCGATTTGAGTGCGATTCTCACCTCCCCACGATCAGTTCCAACCGCGCTAGTTTGGGACGAATTTTAGCAGAAATCCTCAACAATGCCTGCAAATATACCGCCAATGACGGCGAAATCTCTCTCAAGGTTGAGTGCAAAAATGGATACTGGGAAGAGGTCGGAAGCGGAAAAAATTCTATCCCAGCAACTGATTTGACTTCCTTCATCCAATTTAAACTCAGCAATCAATCGTCCATTTCTATACAGGAATTGCCCCGAATTTTTGATAAATTTTATCGAGTTCCCAACGCTGACCCCTGGAAACAAGGAGGTACAGGCTTGGGTTTAGCTTTGGTGCAAAAACTTGTCGAACAGTTGCAGGGCAAAATTGACGTAGAAAGCAGCAATGGCTGGACTAATTTTACCGTAACATTTCCTATTGACCCCGATGAAAATTAGTCCGCCACCAGTCGATTTAAGCTTTGAGATTTACCTCATATCAATTCCGGTTGCACTCCTCATGATGTTAACTGTTAACAGTCAACAGTCAACAGTCAACAGTCAACAGTCAACAGCGAATTTACTATTCCGATGAAGAGAGGATTTGATATCACAAATTAATCTGGAAAATTTAACCAGAGTCTGAAAATCTGTAAACGTTGACTTTTTCGGAGTTTAGTCCTCATATCATGTCCGGTAGATTAATAACAAAAACGGTTGGTTCGTAGTGCGGACTAATGTGATATCGGTCAATCGACCGGAGATGATATCATCCATTTGAAGACTCAACTCCAAACGCTCAAACAAATCTGATGATTGTCGTCCTTTTCCGAGATGATATCACTCTTTTTTCGGAGCTAGTTTGCGGATGCCAGACTCTACTGGTATAAAATTTAAATATTCATTTTTATCTTCCAGAGCTAATGATTTAGATGCTTGATACTTCTTACCTTTGGTGGGATTATTGGAAACTGTACCCAAGCAGGGTATGCCAAAATTTTCTAATTGACTGAAAACTTTTTTGACTACAGAAAACTTGGTCTTGCGAAGTGCTACAACCATTAGCATTCCATCTGTGCGCGCCGCTAAATAATTCGCATCTTTACTGTCAACCAGCGGTGGCGTATCGTAGATAACTAAGTCAAATGTTGCGTGAAGTTCATCCATTAAATACTGCATCCCCGATGAAGCAAGCCGTCTAGCAACACCAGGAATAGGAAGACCTGCAGTTAATACAAAAAGATTATCTTCTAGATGCGATCGCTGGATAATTTCATTTGGTTGGTTTTTACTGTCGTCGAGCAAGTTGCTCAATCCCTTTAGATTAGGCAGTTCCAAGAGGAAGTGCAAGCTGGGCGAATGCAAATCGGCATCTACTAACAGCACTCGCTGGCCCGCCAGCGCTGCAACGTGAGCTAAGTTTAAAGCAACGGTAGATTTACCTTCGCCAACTGTAGCCGAACCAACTGCCAAAGATCCAATAGTTCGATTTGAAGAAAGAAAGCGAATATTAGTATAAAGAGAGTCAAAAGCTTCTATAAATTCCGAAGCAACTTTTTTATCCCCCTCTTTCTTTTCAAGATAAGTATAGGAATTAGCAATAGAAGGCGGAAATTTTTTAGCATTTTTGTCCCGAGGAACCACTCCCAATAAAGGTGCATCAAACGCATCTTTAACATCATCAGCAGAGTAGAAAATATTGCGGAACTTTTCAATCAGGATAGCCACTCCCACACCCAAAACTAGCCCCCCAACAATTGCCATAAAAAATTTGTTGGCATTTTTCGAGGGTACGGGAATATAATCGCCAGTCTTAGGATCTTGCGGTATCCGGGGCTCAGAAATTACTTCCCAAGGTACTTGGCTTTGAGCTGCTTGGACGCGCAGAGTTTCTCGCTGAGTTAAAAGTTGATCGCGGGTGCGGGCGGCTATGTCTAATTGCTGTTGCAGTTCGTTGTAGCGACGAGCTATACTGGGAAATTCTCTTGCTTGTCGGCTCAAATCATTTTTTGTTTGGGCGATCGCCTGACTGCGAGCTTCTAAAACTTGAACTTGGTTAGCAGTATCAACCAATTGTTTGATCAAGCCTATGCGAATCGAATTTTGAAAATTCTGAACTTTAGCATTGGCTTCAGGGCCTACTAAATTTTGCCCCAAAATTCGCTCAGTTTGCTGGTTGAGCAAAGCTACTAAATTTGCCCGCTTGCGCTCTAAAGCTTCCACTATCGGGTTAGCAGATTTAAAACGAGCTGTTTCTACAGCAATCTGACCTTCTACTTCCTTAACCTTGGTCAGCAACTCTTTATATTGAGGTTCTTCGCTTAAAGCTGAAGCGGCAATAGCTTCATTTGGTGTAAAATCTAATTGCTTTTGCAAGTTAGCGTACAGCGTTTTCTGTTCCCGCAACAGCCTTTGAGTTTCTAACTCTAAAGTTTCTACGGTGCGAACTTGCTCGATCAATTGCGCGCCTTGTTCTTTAGGATCTGTAATTTTTTGCTGCTGCTGTATCACCTGCAAATCCGACTTCAGGTCATTTACGCGCTTGCTAAGTCCCGGAAGCTGGTTTTCAATAAACTTAACTCCTTCACCAATGCGACTCTTGCGTTCGTCAAGGCTGTACTTTAAATATTTCTTTTTAGTTTCTTGTAAAACAAACTTAATTTCTTCAGGTTCCTGGCCCATGAAACTAACTTCTAAAATTTTAGTTTGCGTCAGCTCATTCTCTCCGAGGCGCAAAACGAGTAATCCTTTTTTAAGAAGTTCCTCAGTCATTTTTGGATATTTTTTTTGGACTTGTTTCGTAATAGCCGATAGCATCTCAGGACTCTGGAGAATTTGCAGTTGAGTTGCGTAGTCCAAACTAAAAAAATCTCGACTGGGCACTCCCCCACCCTCGCTGCGATTGGCTAGAGCAGCGGGGTCAGCAATTCTTGCCTCCGTTGTCACGGGTTCCACAAGCAGCCGAAAATTGCCTTGATATGTTTTCTTGCTTTGCTTGATCTGAAAATAAATTCCACCGCCTGCTAGAGAGACAATCCCAAGGATGACTAGGGCTTTGCGCCCGAGAGTCCTAAACAACGGGTTGAGATTCAATCCTTTTTGAGGCTGCGCGCCTAACTCTTCTCCCTCGTCAACGGAAAATTGCTGCACCTGTCTGCTCTGGTTGCTAATGGGTACGAGATGAGCGTCCTGTTCTTTTTCCATGTTGACCTCTTTCATATTTTTTTGGTAAAATCAGCTCTGTTGTGCGACCCTTATGGTTGATACTTTCACCATTGACTTCAGGATATCACAGGAGATTATTGGTTTGTCAGTTCTAGTTCCCGCTAATAATTCTCACTACTTTCACATCATATACAAAAATAACTAAATTCCTATGTTTTGCCTGCTGCAAAAGTTTTTTTACTAATTGCTTGAGAGTTGTATCCGACTGTATTGTTGTCTGCTGTGTTGTGCTTATCTTCTGGGTTTCTGGGTGGCTGTACCCACTTTTTAGGATGTCGCTGAGATCGCCTCTAGCGCGATAACTTTACCAAAATTTTACAATTTGCCCTCACACCTCAGCAGCCGATCGCGCTGCTATTGCCTTCTCCTCTATTCTGCCACTTTTCTGTCAGGCATCAACTGTAGCATCTGTTAAATTATACGCTAATTGACCGACTAAAAAGTTGGCCATTTTGCAGATAGATATAATTAGCAGCCTTCAGCAGATTTTTTGAACTGTAACTAATCGAATCAATTTCCGAAAAAAATCTGTCTTTTATTTTAATAATAAACTTTTTGACGAGCTGGATGACTGCTTAAATCGCTCGACTTATTTGTCGGGATAAGTATATCACATACTACTCTAAATAGTGCCGTACATACATAAAAATTAATAACTGGCCAGTTCAAAGTCGATCGACATCTCGAAAAGCTCAAACTTGTGGGTGTTTGTATCGGGGCAAAGCGCGATCGAGAATGTGATGTTTTTGCTTAGAAAAATTAGGTTATAGGGCAATACCGTTTACTTAAGTCGGCTCTCCTGATTTTGTGGTGATAAACAAACCGCATATCCTTACTCCGAGGGCATCACAGAATCGCGAACAGTTGTGCTTGATACCATATACACCATAAACCCAGGAGAGCCCTTAAGTCAACGTAGGGTGCGTCGCCCTGAACAACTCTCGCCCTGGAGCGCCAGATTAAACGAGCGACGCACCCTACAACTTATAACTGCTTCCCAGGCTCTGGGAAAAGAACCCATATTTAGAGTATCTGCCTCCGCACAAGATTAGGGAGGCAGAGCCTGGTAACGAGTAGAAAACTCCAATTAGTCAGAGCCAAGAAAGAGTTTGCAATTGATGGGAAGATAGCTATAGATATCACCCAGATTAGCTGTTGGTAGTTGTTACTTTTTGAGTTTACTCATTCCACTTAGCTGAATCTTTGCTTAGCGCTCCTGTGCTTTCTTTTCTCGAAGCTGCAACAAAATTGCTGCATGAACTTCGCGGGTAATTGGATAAAAATATGTGAGAATCATGCCGCAAATTAAAGCAATTGTGGGCAGGGGGCCGATCGCGACTCGAATCGCAAACAGCGCAGAATCCGGCTGTATTGGAGCAGCCTGTCCCTGAACTGTGGCCAGAAATCCAGCTTGTTCTAATGCTTGTCCTACAAACCACAAGCCCAATGCCAAACCAATTTTTTGCAGCAACACCATAAACGAATAGAACACGCCTTCACGTCTTTCTCCTGTTTGGAGTTCGTCGAGTTCAATCACATCCGGTATCATCGACCAAGGTATGAGATAAGCAGTGGAAACTCCAACCCCGGCCATCACTGCTAACAAATACATCTGGACTACTTGTCCCGGTTGCAGGAAAAACAGTCCGGCTTGTGCGATAATCCACAAACTCATGCCCATAAAATAAACAGCTTTTTTGCCGTATCGCTCGCTGACTTTACTCCAAACAAATAACATGGCGAGTGCCGTGCCTTGAACGGCGATCGCAGTTTGGGTAAAAGTTGCTGGCGGCAACTTCATCCAGTTGATGACAAAATAGGGCAAAATAGAAGCAGTTAATTGCACGCCCAGCCAAGAACAGAGATAAATTCCAATTACGTATAAAAAAGGACGATTGTTAAATGCAATCCGCAACTGTTCTTTCAGCGGCAAGGAAGTTGAACTGTCCTCTACTGGATGTTCTTGCAATTGAGATAAAACGTGTTTTCGGGTTCCCAAAAAGCACCAGTACAAAGGCAACACTGAAATCACTGCACAAAGTGCGCCTAATACTAAGTATTTTTGGATGTCATCTTTAACTATTGCAAAGATAATTTGCGCTATAATTAGCGACAAAATGCTGCCGCCGATGGAGAAAGAAAACCGAAAACTGTTAAGGCTAGTGCGTTCGTTGTAGTCTTGGGTTAATTCTGGAGTGAGGGCGGTGTAAGGCAGGTTAACGGCGGTGTAGGCGGTGTTAAATAAAATGCCGATCGCCACATAGTACCAAAACAGTATCGTAGGATCTTTGCTGGGAACAATCCACTGCAAAAAGAAGAAGATGCCGAAAGGAATTGCGCCGTAAACTATCCAAGGATAGCGGCGGCCCCAGCGATGAGATGTGCGATCGCTCAAAACCCCCACAATCGGGTCATTTATGGCATCCCAAACCTTGCCGATTAACAAAATATTGCTAGCAGTACCCGCAGCCAAACCTGCTACGTTAGTAAAGAAAAACAGCAGGAAAAATACCAGAACATTCGCCGTAATTGCCGGCCCTAGGTCGCCGGCACCGTAAGCTAATTTTGTTGAGAAACTGAGTTTTTTTGTTTCAGGGTTGTTGGCTGCTGCTTCAGGCGGGGAAGTGTTGCTCATAAACTTTTGTTTCGGGATTTTTGGGCAGTCGCAGTCTTTGCAGTAGGAGTATAACTCACGCTATGCCGCAATACTAAGTTTTTTTGGGCGATCGGGATGATTCTGAATAATGCGTAATTGATAGTCGATCAACAAATGCTTCCCAAGTATAATCGCTGATTCGTCAATATCTTTTGCATCGAGCAAGTAAAGCATTTTTGCTATGTTGCAAATAGCGTTTATTTGTATTGGCGGTGTTGTGCCCAGTTCGCTGACACCGACACCGCACTATTGGAGGCAGATGCCGAAACGGAACAGCTACAGCATTTTTTGTGATTTTTTGTTCGCTGTTTGCCGTTTTGTTGCGAAATGTTTTGGTTTTTACATGAGTTGTTAATCCGATAATATGTATGCTCTTACTACCACATTGGGGTAAAATACTCCCTTGATAATGGAACCGCGAAGACGCAAAGAACGCGAAGAAAAGAGGAAAGAGAAGAGTCAGAAGATCGAGGGGATGACAAACTCAGATTTGGTATTAAATCCTCAACCCGGTTTGTAGGTCGAATCAGAGTTTTAGCGATCGACCTACGAAAAAACTGGGATCGGTCAGGCAAGGGGGCGCAATTTTTGTGCTACAAATTTTGTTGAATTGTGTCGCAACATTCAGCAACTGTTGCTCTTTTTTCCATTGTTTCAACTAGGGCTTCGTAAGCTGATTTATGGTTTTCGAGTAGGTTTTTGGCTCGCATGGAAGCTAAGTTTTGTTTGAGTTGAATTTCGGAATTGGGACGGCGCAGTTGTGTGAGGATGGCGCGGATTTTTGTGCGATCTTCTACGCCGCCTTGTGCGCTGCCATAAACAATTTTTTCGGCTACTATTCCGGCCATCCACACTGTACAATATTGGTCTAAAATTTGGGATGAAAGAGTGCCACTTTGGAGTTGAGATGCTAGTTGTTCGTCTTCAAATCGGACGCCGCCTTGGGCTGTTTGACCTTGTTTGAAGGCTTCAATAGCGCTGAGGGCGTAGCTGCTTACGGGAATTCCTAACAGGTGGGCGACTAGGAAGTGCCCGGCTTCGTGGTGGAGGATGCGATCGCGCTTTTGTTTGGAACTTCCCCCAAGCAAATCTACTAAAATTGTACCCCCTTGACCTTGCCACTGGAAAGTGTCGAGGGTGGCTAGCCCTAATAGGCAAAAAGTGGCGATCGCAGGTACGGCTTCTGGCAAGTTGAATAAAGGGCCCAATATTATGGAAACGGTGATGGCGAAGATCGAAATAGCGATAATATTCAAAGAAGTGTCTTTCATAATTGGGAATTGGTAATGGGGAATTGGTAATGGGTAATTTGTAATAGGAAATTGGCCAAACAGGGCATCGGCCAAACAGGGCATCGGCCAAACAGGGCATCGGCCAAACAGGGCATCGGTTGAATTATTTTTTTTCCTTCTTTCTTCAGAAAGGCGAAAAGTTACATCAGCCCGATCGCTTACCGGCCGGGACTTCCGAAAAAAACATACCATCTTCTAGTTTGACTGAAAATTGCCGATCGTCCGCCACCTATATTAAAAAGATATTAAAATAAATCAAAGTAAAGTAAAAGTGTTAGTGGAATCCTTCATGTCAGTTTTGGCAGCGATCGCAGTTTTAGGTATCTTGATTGTCGTTCACGAACTCGGCCACTTCTTGGCGGCGAGACTTCAACACATTCACGTCAACCGCTTCTCTATCGGTTTCGGCCCCATCTTGTGGAAGTACCAAGGCCCGGAAACAGAATACGCCATCCGCGCCTTTCCCCTGGGAGGTTTCGTGGGTTTCCCGGATGACGATCCAGAAAGCAATATTCCCCCCAATGACCCGAATTTGCTGCGAAATCGCCCCGTACTCGATCGGGCGATCGTAATTAGCGCCGGGGTGATTGCCAACTTGATTTTTGCTTACTTCCTGCTGGTGGTGCAATTGACCACTGTCGGCGCAGCATCCATGAACTACCTACCGGGAGTTAAAGTCCCGGAAGTCGCAGCAGAAGTAAGTTCGGCCGCCTTCCAAGCGGGAATTCGATCGGGCGACATTGTTCTGTCCGTTGACGGCAAGGAATTGGGCGCTTCCCGCGAAGCAATCAAATCTTTAGTCTCAGCAATCCAAGATCATCCCAACCAACCCCTAGCGTTAGAAATTCAGCGTGCAGAACAAAAATTTCTGGTGACAGTCACTCCCGAAAAGTCCCCCGACGGTAAAGGCCGCATTGGCGTGCAGCTAACTTCTAACGGAACTGTGGTGCGGGATCGGGCGGGAATTTTAGATGCGTTTAGCATGGCGGCGACTGAATTTGAGCGGATTGTAGTGCTGACTGTGGAAGGTTTCGGGCAGTTAGTTACCAATTTCGGTCAAACCGCAAAACAGTTGTCCGGGCCCGTGGCAATTGTGGCGGCCGGTGCAGGGATTGCGCGATCGGATGCAGCGAATTTGTTTCAGTTTGCCGTGTTAATTAGCATCAATTTGGCTGTGATTAATATCTTGCCTTTACCTGCTTTGGATGGCGGTCAGCTAGCTTTTTTGTTAATAGAAGGACTGCGGGGCAAGCCTTTGCCAAACCGCATTCAGGAAAATGTGATGCAGACTGGTTTGATGCTGTTGCTAGGTTTGGGAATTTTCTTGATTGTTCGCGATACTGCTAATTTGGCAGGCATCGATTTGATGCGAAATCTTCGACAGCAGTAGTCATTGGTCGTCAGTCATCAATCATTAGTCAGCAGTCATTAGTCATTACAACGCTGATGACTGTTGAATAATATAAAATAACCAGTAAATTAGGGGAAAACAGCAATGATTAAACAACTGCAATCTCCCGAAAAATATCAGATTATCTACCCAGATGATAATGGCGAACCAATGTCTGACAATACCGAACAGTTTAGATTAATTGTGTGGATTAAAGAAAATTTAGAACTGTTATTTGCGAGCGTGGTTGATGTTTTTGTTGCGGGAAATTTACTGTGGTATCCAGTAGAAGGAAATAACAAAATTTCTCAAGCGCCAGATGTGATGGTAGCCTTCGGAAGACCGAAAGGTTATCGAGGCTCCTACCAGCAGTGGAACGAAGATCACATTGTGCCGCAAGTCGCCTTTGAAATTTGGTCGCCGGGAAATCGCCTGAGTCCGATGCTGCAAAAATTGAGATTTTATGAACAATACGGCGTAGAAGAATATTATTTGTACGATCCAGCAAATCTGGATTTAACTATATGGGAGCGTCGAGAGGAACGATTAGAACCAATCGAAGAAGTGAACGGCTGGGTAAGTCCCAGAATGGGAGTGCGGTTTCAGCTATCAGAAACTGAACTACAAATATTCAGGCCTGATGGCACACCGTTTGTGAGTTTTGTGGAACTCGCTCAACTTCGAGAGCAAGCAGAATCAAGGGCCGAACAAGAACGGCAAAGGGCCGAACAAGAACGGCAAAGGGCCGAACAGGCAGAAACTATGCTGGAACAAGAACGATCGCGCTCGCAAGCTCTAGAAGCGAGACTCCGAGACATGGGAATCGACCTCAGCCAGTTGTAAATGACTAATATTAACTTCGATCCATTGACCGCAATCAGTAAGATTCGTAGTGCCTCCTAGTGTCCGCACTACAAACCGTTTTTGATATGAATAACAAATAACAACTAACAAACAACAACTAACGAATAACGAATAACAACTAACAAATAACAAATAACAAATGACTAAAAAGTTAAGTTTAAAACAACGATCGCTCGAAATTCTGATTCGCCTCAAACGCCTGTATCCAGAAGCTCCTTGCACTCTCAACTACGAAACTCCGGTGCAGTTGTTGGTGGCGACGATTCTCTCGGCTCAGTGTACGGATGAGCGAGTAAATCTGGTAACGCCCGCCTTGTTTGAGCGTTTCCCCGATGCGGAGGCTTTGGGAAATGCTGATTTAGATGAATTGGAGCGTCTGGTGCGATCGACTGGTTTTTACCGAAATAAGTCTAAAAATATTAAAGCTGCTTGTTGGGCGATCGTCAACAAATTCAACAATCAAGTACCGCAGCAAATGGAACTGCTGCTAGAATTGCCCGGAGTTGCCCGCAAAACAGCTAATGTCGTTCTCGCTCACGCTTTTGGTATTCATATGGGCGTGACAGTAGACACCCACGTCAAGCGTTTGAGTCAACGATTGGGATTGACCGAACATACCGATCCAATTCGGATCGAGCGGGATTTGATGCTATTGTTGCCGCAGCCGGATTGGGAAAATTGGTCGATTCGGTTAGTTTATCACGGTCGGGCGGTTTGTAATGCAAGAAAGCCGATTTGCAATATTTGCGAACTTGCAGATTTGTGCCCTTCTGCTAATAGTTAGATGTTGCACTATTTTCAGGAACAAGCAAGATGCCTGTGGTTAAAAATATTGTCAACAAAAAAAGTAATTTAAATAAAAGCGATCCGAAATGACCAAAATATAGTAAAATAGTTGATCGTGATTTATCTAAGGATATAAACTGAGTTATGGCTAAAAAGAGCATGATCGAGCGCGAAAGAAAGCGCCAAGCACTCGTAGACAAGTACGCTGACAAGCGCGCTGACCTGAAAGACCAGTTCGACCAAGCTGCGAATCAGATGGACAAAATGGCGATTCACCGGGAACTTCAACAGCTACCCCGCAGCAGTTCGCGGACTCGCTTGCGGAACCGTTGCTGGGCAACAGGACGGCCCAGAGGTTACTATCGCGACTTCGGACTGTCTCGCAACGTGATGCGAGAAATGGCTCACGAAGGTCTTTTGCCCGGTGTTGTGAAGTCTAGCTGGTAGCAGAAAGAACGAAGTTCGGCAACGGATTTCGTATTTCGTAACGGATTTAATGGATAGAAGAAAGAAGGGTTTAGTTATCGTCGCGAGAGAGGGAAGAAATAAGAAGGAATGAAGAAAAACTTATGAATAATCGGCAAGATTATATTTTAGGGTTAATTTTTGTTTCAGACTTTCTTCCTTCTTCCTTCTTCCTTCTTCCTTCTTCCTTCTTCCTTCTTCCTTCCTTCTTCCTTCACTGGCCACAGCATTTATCGATACCGAGACTTTCGAGTAATAAGTCGCTGACGGCATTGGCGATCGCAAATTCGCCGTAAAAGCTTTTAGAAAAATCATAGGCCTGCATTTCGGTGACGATCGCAATTACGAGGCTGCCCACGTCGTTTTCGCCTTCCATACGCTGGCGGACATAGATTTGGGCAGCTCTTTTAGCTATTTGCTGGTTGGCAGCTTCTGGGATAAACTCGGAGTCTAGCCATGCGAGCAGCGTTTGTTGGAGCCACTGACCTTCTTGTTCGGGGTTTTGGGCGGGCGGTAAGGTAATAGGTTCGATGGTTTCAGACATGATTATTCCTAATTGCTAATGTTGACTTGGAAAAGTTAGCGGACAAATGACAACTGATAAATATATGCAATATGATATACCGTCAATTATACAGGGATACGCGCAAGGCTACTTCTTGATGGCAAATGACGGCGAGGAGAGTTTGGGGTGGTATTCGAGCCGTCAGCGGGCGCTGATACCGCTAGATGAAAGATTTACCTATCCGCGATCGCTGAGCCGCCAACTCAATCAAAATCGGTTTTCAGTGGCTGTAAATCGCGATTTTGGGGCGGTGGTTGAGGGTTGTGCCGATCGCGAAACGACCTGGATTTCTAAGGAACTCAAGCAGATTTACTGGGGTTTGTATGAAGCCGGTTGGGCTTACAGCTTCGAGACTTGGTGCGGCGACGAATTGGCGGGTGGTATTCTCGGATTGTCGATCGGCGGTGCGTTTATTGGGGAATCGATGTTTTACCGAATTCCCGAGGGTTCTAAGGTGGCGATGGTGAAGTTGGTGGAGAGATTGCGCGATCGATCTTATCTACTTTTTGACGCTCAAATGAACAATCCCCACTTGGAAAGATTCGGCGCTTATACTGTTAAGGAAAAACTGTACAACACTCTTTTGCAAGAAGCTTTGAAGCGCCGCTGCTCGTTATTTTAACTAACATAGGATTTACGCATGGGAGCTCACAAACCGGGTGTTTTCCACAAACATTGCATCTGAGCCTTTAACTGATGAAAAACCCGCTTATGAAGGTTGGTAGGGAGTCCAGAAACCGGGTGTTTTCCCGAAAACGCTGCATCTGAGCCTTTAACCTGGTTAAAAACCCGGTTTCTTTGATATTTATGCCTAAGCCCTAGAAATATACACAGCGTGTCCTTAGCCATAGCTCAAATTTTCAGCCGCGGTATAATGTTGAATATTAAAGGCGATCGAGCAAAAAGCAATGATAGAAACAGTCATCACGATTTTGGAGTGGGTGGTGCCACCTATTTTGACGGGATTGGGAATAGCAACTTTAGAGGACTACGTTAAAGATTTTTTTAAAGACTGGATTAAAGATGTTGAAGGACTTGCAAAAAAGCCCTTCGCTAAAGATGCTGTTCGCGATGCCCTGAAAGACTTTCGCATATTTTTAGAGCAGGAATTAGAGCGATCGGGTTTAGATAAAAAACAGATTCAGCAATATCTGCAACCTTTAAAACAACAATTTATCGAACAACCTCCAGTGCTGCAAGTTTTGGGAAGTGCGTTTCAAGGGAATTGTCGGGTTTTAGATACTGCTATCTTCTTAGATCAGTCTTGGCAAACTTTGACATTACAACATCCGGTGCGACGGAATTTGCCCACGTTCACTCGGATCGTACCTTCTAATCTTTTTAAGGATCAACCAACTCCCTCGCTGCCCCATGCGTTTAGTTGGGAACGAGTGACCGAAAAATATCTGGCAAGTGTTAAATTAATTAGACAGCAAAATGCGGAACTACGAGAATTTCTCGACAGTCAGAACATTGATAGCATAAATCAATCTCTCGAAGCAATTGCTCCGATTCCGGTTGGGTTTGAGCTAGAAAAGTATCAAGAAGGACTGCGACAACAATATGAATATTTGGATTTAGCTAATTTACATATTACGGGTGAACAGTACGAACGACTGACAGTTAAAGAAATATTTATTCCCCAAAATGCGCGATCGTGTCAAGAATATTTGCCGAAAGATTATGAATTACCAAAGGAGATTCAAAAGCTATTGCGGGAACGGGGAGACATTGCCACCGAAGTCCGTCCCGAAGATTTGGAACGCTACCAGCAAGCTTACACTCAACAGCAAACTCGCTCAGTTTTGGAAGTAATTGATGATGTCAATTACCCTTATCTAGTCATTCTCGGCGATCCGGGTTCCGGCAAATCAACCCTCTTAAAATACCTGGCGCTTCAGTGGGCCAAACTGTCTCCAAATCAGTTGTCATCTCAACCCATTCACTTACTGATTGAATTGCGAAAGTACAATCGCAGTAGAGATGAAAAAGAGTGCAATAATTTTCTAGAATTTATGGAGCGCGGTTCTAGTTGGATCGGGCATTTAAACAAATCTATTTTGCACGAATGGCTGCAAGCTGGCCGCGCTGTCGTCATGTTTGACGGGCTAGATGAAGTCTTTGAGGTGCAAAAACGCAATCGTATTGTTGACCAAATTCATAACTTCACTCAAACCTATCCAACGGTGAAAGTGATTGTCACTTCTCGCGTGATTGGCTACCAGCAGCAACGGCTAAAAAATGCTGAATTTCATCACTTCATGCTGCAAGATTTTGAACTGGAACAGATTAAAGAATTTATCCAGAAGTGGCACGATTTGACGTTTACAGACAGATACAAAAAAGCTGCAAGTTTAGAAAGATTGGACAAAGCAATTTCGGAATCGAGGGCGATTCTAGAATTAGCCGGAAATCCGCTGTTGCTGACGATGATGGCAATTCTCAATCGCAATCAGGAGTTACCACGCTTTCGAGCTAAACTCTATGAAGAAGCCTCAAAAGTGCTGCTGCATAAATGGGATTTTGAGGTTAAGGAAAAGTTAGGTCATAATAAAATAGATCCTTATTTAATTGATGAAGAAACCAAACAAAGTATCTGCGGGCGAATTGCCTACAAAATGCAGTCGAGTGGTAAAGGATTAGCCGGAAATATTATCAGTCGCGATGATTTGCGACAGACTATTACTGAATCTTTGAGCGGGTTGATGGGAGCTGAGGCAACTACTTGTGCTAAGTTGATAGTAGACCAACTGCGGGAACGCAATTTTATTTTGTGCTTCTTGGGTGGATACAATGAGGATTATTTTGCTTTTGTCCATCGCACGTTTTTGGAATATTTTTGTGCTTGGGAGTTAGTGCGGCAATTTGAAAAACAAAAAACCCTTGATTTAGATGGATTGATTGAAGTTTATCGGGAACACTGGCCAGATGAGTCTTGGCATGAAGTGTTACGTTTACTGGCGGGAATGCTGGATGCTAAATTTACAAGTGACATTCTGGAATATTTGATTGGTGAAGATGGGGAAGCGGAAAATTTTAGCAATCTGTTTTTGGCGGCGCAGGGTGTTTCAGAAGTCAAGAATAGAAATGATATTGCTGTTATTGCTAGTCAATTGCGCGATCGAGTTAAAGAGTTAACTAAATACGGAAATATCACTGGTTCTAAACCTCTAGGATATTACCAACGAGTTTATCAAATTAACAGACCAGCAGTAGCAGCAGTTGCAGCCACTTGGAAAGATGACCCAGAAACCTTACCTTGGCTCAAACAACTGGCTCACTCAGACGATGATGGGGATGTGCGAATTGCAGCAGTACAAGAATTAGCAGGGGGGTGGAAAGATGACCCAGAATTATTTGAGTTATTGTGCGACGTTGCTATCAATGACCCCTTCGATCATCGCGGCAAGAGCCGTTGGCGTAACCCGCGGCAAACAGCTCTTGCAGCTATGATTGAGTTATATCCCGATCGCCCTCAAACTTTAGAAATCCTCCGCGATCGCGCTCAGAACGAGTCTGACGAATTTTCCCGCGAATTTGCCCAGAAAGAATTGGCAAAATTAGAGCGCCAATGAGCGATCGATCTTATTTGCGATCGCCTTTTCTGCATTAACATCAACCTCATCAACCTGTAAACTTTCATTCCGCCGCCAAAACTCATCCAGCAACTGAAAAAAATACTCAAATCCCTCCTTTTCGTCTACTGAATAAAGCATGATAATTTTCGCCCAAGAATTCACCGACTGTACATTAAAGCGTTTCTGCAACCAAGGCTGAAACTCCCCATAAAACTCATTTTCCTGTTCACTTGGCTCAATCCCAAATTCTCGCCTAGCTGTTTTATAGCCAGCCAAAAACACAAACAAATCGCTAACTGAACATTTCCCAATGTACATCCCCGGTCTAGCTTTTATTTTTTCGATAATATCAAATAATCCACTCATTTTGACCTCTGATTTTAACCAACAGTTCTATTTTACAAATTTTCTATTTCTTCTACAACAAATTGGTCGCTCGGAGAGTGAAAATCCTTAACCCACTCTTCTTTTGACATTCCATCTGTTGAGAGATTATCAAACACTAGACCTCGAACTTCAACCCCGTAATGTTTGCCGTTAACTGTAATCGATTCTGTAATTCCCTGACTTTCTAGACGTTCGCTGATGATATAATCCTCATCCTGATACTTTGTTCTCAGTCTGAGAATCTTTCCCTGAATCCCTTGTTGTTCTAGCCATTCCATAACAGCAGTAGCACAGCGATCGCATTCAAGAATTTTAAATTGACTGACTATATTTCCAATCTCTCGATAAATCTCTAAACTTGACAAATAGCTCATCTCTTTACCAAGAGCTTAGACAAATAGACATCTCCAACAATTCCCGTGGGGTAGACATCTTGCCTCCCCTTGACTGGCTATTCACTAGATGTCTAATAATATAATACTCTAGCATAAAATAGCGAGCGATCGCTTTTGATGTGATATAAATAAAAAAAGGAAAAACAAAATTATGACTGTAGCCACTAAAATACCCCAAGCCTACGCCGAAATAGTTAAGTTCTTGGCCGCCGGCACAACTCCCGAAAGAATTATCAACTTTCAACTATCCGAAGAAGCCAAAGAACATATCGCTGACCTAATTTATCAACATAACAATTGATTGAGTGAGATATCTTAACTTTTGAAAAGCTTAAAATAGTTATCATAAATAGTATAATTAAGCTGAGATACTTCTCGGAGACAACCACAATGCAAGTCACAACCGAAGAAATTATTTATCCATGCAGCGACGGTCAACCGATGGCAGATAGCACAATTCAATACAAATTAATTGTCACAATCAAAGAAGGTTGCGAGTCGCTGTTGAAAGATGACCCTAACGTTTTTGTAGCAGCCGATTTACTCTGGTATCCCGTTGAGGGAAGAATAGATATTTCTCAAGCACCTGATACGATGGTGGTATTTGGCAGGCCAAAGGGCGATCGCCGTTCCTACCTACAATTTGGCGAAGATAATATCCCTCCCCAAGTCGTCTTTGAGATTCGCTCCCACAACGACAGCAATACAAAAATGCACAAAAAACTTTCATTTTACAATCGCTATGGATTTGAGGAATATTACCTTTACGACCCCGAAATCAATGAGTTGGAAGGTTGGCAAAGAATTGAAGGAAGCTTAGAACCAATTGAACCGATGGAAGGATGGATAAGTCCGAGACTGGGAGTGCGGTTTGAGTTGCCAGAATCAGGGTTAGAAATTTATAAACCTGATGGAGAAAAGTTTCTTTCCCCTTCCGAAATGAATGCAGAGCGACTATAGCAATCCTAAATCATTTTCTATGTATAGGTGTACTGATAGATTTTGGGGAAATCAAATTTATGTTCCTTTGTG
>NZ_JAUBTX010000111.1:0-1667 GCF_036705185.1 Microcoleus sp. B4-D4
TAGGGCTTGCTGGATAAGTGCAGAAAGGTTACACGGCGCGGTTATACGATCGCGCGATCGAGAGTTTAGTGCAAGATAAACAGGTAAAATAGGTCAAAACCCGTGCATCACCACCTGCGATCATGTACAGAAAAGCTGAGCTTGCCCCAAGCCCCTCATCCGAGTTTGAACTGCCCGTCGGAGGAAGGTTGTCTGTTGACAACCGTTGGGTAAAAATGGCTCAACTAATCCCGTGGTCAGAATTTGAGTCAGAATATGCCCAAAACTTCCCCACCGAAAAGGGGGCACCAGCCAAATCATTTCGGATGGCATTGGGGGCATTAATTATTAAGGAAAAACTGGGAATCAGCGATCGAGAAACAGTCGAACAGATCCGCGAAAACCCCTATCTGCAATACTTCATCGGTCAATCAAGCTACAGCAACGAACTACCATTTGACCCATCTTTATTAGTGCACTTTCGCCAAAGAATTAGTCCCAACCTAATTAATAAAGTGAACGAACGCATGGTCGAAAAAATGCGGGAAATTACCCCAATCCAACCCGAAAAAAAAAAGGATTCGGACGCCAAAAATGAGTCAACCAATCGCGGTAAACTAATCGTAGATGCAACCTGCGCTCCCGCCGACATTACCTATCCCACCGACTTAGGACTATTAAACAGAGCCAGAGTTCATACAGAAAAAATCCTAGACATCCTGTATAAACAAATCAAAGAAAAAATCCATAAAAAACCAAGAACCTACCGTAATCTAGCAAGAAAAGACTACTTAGCAGTAGCCAAACAAAGACGACCCACCCGCAATAAAAGAAGACAGGCAATTAAAAAACAACTTCAATACATCAAAAGAAACTTAGCTCATATTGAACAGCTAATTGATGCGGGTGCGACTCTAGAAGCTTTGACCAAAAAGCAATATAAAACCTTGCTAGTCCTCACAGAAGTCTATCGCCAACAGCTCTGGCTATTTGAAAATAACAAACAGAGTATTGAGGATAGAATAGTAAGTTTGAGCCAACCCCACATCCGTCCCATAGTCAGGGGAAAAGCAGGGAAAAGCGTAGAGTTTGGAGCCAAACTATCAGCCAGTTGTTTTGAAGGATATGTATTTTTAGACCGGATGAGCTGGGATAATTTTAACGAATCTCTTTACTTAAAAGCCCAAGTAGAAGCTTATTATAGATTCACGGGATACTATCCAGAGTCAGTTCATGCAGATCGCATTTACCGAAATCGGGAAAACCGAGCATGGTGTAAAGAAAAAGGAATTAGAATCAGTGGACCTCCTTTAGGAAGACCTCCAGCAAACGTCAGTAAAGCAAAAAAGAAGCAAGCTTTAGAAGATGAAAGAATTAGAAATGCAATCGAGGGCAAATTTGGGCAAGGAAAACGAAGATTCGGTCTGAATCGAGTAATGGCAAAACTTGATAATACATCTGGCACAGTTATTGCAATTACTTTTTTGGTAATGAATCTTTCTACCTGGTGGCGCCGGGTTTTTTGTGTGTTTTTATATCTATTTGGAAAAAGAACACCTGTTTTTGGGTTGAAGATAATCTCCAATTATAACTGGATGAAAACGATACAGAAGAACTTATATTAACCAAGCTTGAATATATCGATCGCTCCTGTGATTGGTTTGCGATCGATTATTCAGCAAACCCTA
>NZ_JAUBTX010000072.1:0-26207 GCF_036705185.1 Microcoleus sp. B4-D4
CCACTTACACATGAGCAAAAGGGTCAATCCCCAAGAATATCGGGAGCTGGATGCACGGAAACGGGCACGTCCAGTTCTAACTGAGAGGTGCTGGGGATAATACCCCACATCGACTCAAACTGATGCGTCGATGTCGAGTAAAAGTTGATGAGAAAACAGGTGGATTTCTTAAGAATGGACAGTCAAGGAAAAAAGGTCTAAACCGCTCTATCTCCGATGCTAGCTGGGGCGAATTAATTCTGAAGATCGAGTATCTCGCTGCAAAGCAAGGAAAGGTTGTAATCAAAGTTAATCCCAAATACTCCAGCCAAGAATGCCGGAATTGCGGTCATAAAGACAAGTATAATCGAGATGGCGAAAAGTTCATTTGTACCGAATGCGGGTATCACGAACACGCTGATATTGGTGCTGCAAAAACTATTCGCGATCGGGCTTTGAATTTGGTACGCGGGGACTCCGCGAAACCTGGCATTAGTGCCTAAACGCCCAAAAGATATCCTCACGCTCGATTGAGCAAACGTGGGGAGTTTGGGAACCCTAGAAATAGGGATATTGAAGTATAAATTCTTCAAGAATCCTCGTGCCTTCAGGCCGAGTGAGTGTCAACAAACTTTCGCACCACATCATAACGGCAAAATAGGACACCGCCCCGTTTGCTATTAATCAGTTACAAATTATATTTGTATTATGATTTACACCTTAAACGCGCGGATTTTTTCGCTCTAACTGTTGCCTGCAGACTCCTCAGATACCATCGGAATTATATATTTTAATCATTGATAGTGCGAGCGGATTTGATATCATTAGTCACATCAAATCCTCTCTTAATCGGAATAGTAAATTCACTGTTGACTGTTGACTGTTAACTGTTAACTGTTGACTGTTAACATCATGTATGAGTGCAACTGAAATTGGTATCATTAGTCAGTTTGCGCGATCGCACCATTTTCCTTTCTTCCCTCTTCCCTCTTCCCTCTTCCGACGGACTTACATCCGTTACATCCCGTACATTGCTCGTTGCCGAACTTCCTTCTTCCTTCTTCCTTCTTCCTTCTTCCCTCTTCCCTCGCAATTACCAAGGCGAACCGATCATGGTAAAAGCAGCCCAATAATAGGGATGCGACAAATTACGATCGCCCCTGGCGGCCAACTCCGGCGGCAAAGGCAGAGCTTGATTGTTGCCCGATCGCACCAAATAACCATCCTGCAGGCGCACTTCTCCCCGCAGCATCGCCAACTGCGCTTGACGCAAAGCCTCAGCCTTAATCGGCGCGGTACGCAACTGCTGATAAAACTCAGTCATCAGCCCCAAAGTACCCGCATCGCTGACATACCACAAACTCGCCAGAGCCGATTTTACGCCAGCGTGCACCGCCAACCCCGCAAACCCCAACTCAGCCTCTTCGTCACCCACCGCCGTAGTACACGCACTCAAAACCAACAACTCCACCTGCGGGTTGGATAACTTCAACTGATTCAACTGATTCAACCGCAACTTAGTATCCCAAAACTGAATGTAAGAATTTTCTGCCCCTCCTGGCTGAAAATCGCCGTGAGTCGCTAAATGAATAATTTTGTATTGCGGTTGATTGCGCTTTTCCTTCAAATTTGCCAGAGTAAAAGCTTCATTCAGAAAAGACGAACCAGGCCAAATCTTACCCACAATTGTCGATATTTCCAACGGCACAGCCGGCAGAGGATTTTGATCGTATTTAGCCGGAAATTTCGACGCACCCATCGCCAAAACTTCCGAACCCCTAACATCGGCATAGCGAGTATCAGTCAAACTCAAACTGGGAATCAGCCCCAAACTGTACTTTTCTACCAAAAACTGTTTGCCGTCAAAAAGAGCAGCCAAAGGCAAAGTTCGCAAACCGGCATCCATCGAAAACACCAAGGTGTCAATTTTGTTAGCCTCCAATTCCGGTTGCAGCGGTGCAATTAACCACTGATAAAGTTCCTGGGCTGGTGCTTTATAATCAGCAGTATTCAATCTCCGAGGAGTTCTCACAGCATTAGTGAATTCTTTGGCCACTTCCAACACAGTCTCGCGGCTTACAGACACGGTTTTAAAAACACTTTTGCCATCGGGCAAAAATAACATAAGTTCTAAATATTCCTGTTGCGCCCACACATAAACAATCGCCGGCTTAACCCCTGTCAAGCGATCGACACTGCTGAGAGTCTCTCGAATACTTTGCGGCGTGACCGACTTTTGAGCGATATTGCCACCAAAATAACGCTCAAATTCCTGGCCCTGAATTCTATCCCTTTGCTGCACAGCGTCGATCGGACTTATTTGCATCGCACTCGATCGAGAAATCTCAGGAACCCTCACATTTCCGATACTTTCTATATTTCCACCACTCGCGGGCTTCTGTGCTGTCGCCGCGCTGCCGTTTGCTGTTGCCGCAGGCGCGGCCCCATCGGCATTTAACACCCGCGACGACAGCAGTACAGGAGAGGATGAGGAGGGGGAGTCAGTTTCGTTCGGCAGCACCTCAATAGACCCAGCAGCAGGTTCTGGCGAGACATTTGCGGTACTGCTCTTGGGCCCAGACGCGGAGGGGGGCTGAACGACAATTTGTTGAGAAGTGCCTGTAGTTTTCAGTTCCACACTGGTAGTTTCTGCCGGACTAGGCACGATCGCCAGCGGTGTCCCAGTTGACAATTCCCCAGTCGTCGGCTTCGAGTTTCCCGCCGCTACAGTCGTCGCCTTGCAGTTTCCTGAGCGGCAAGCGCTTTGCAGCAACGTCAGCGAACCCGATCGCACCTGCCCGTCTGTAGAAATGCTAACGCTCGATGTGCGATCGGCAGTCGTTCCAGTTCCCGCCGCCCGAAACACTCCTCCCGCATCGATTGCCACATCGCCGCCGGTATTGCCGCGAGCTTTGATCGAAGCAACTTCAACATCTTTGAGCCCGTTAATCTCGATCGAACCGGCACTTCCCGACTCCGAACTCGAATTGACAGCCCCCGTCACGATCTGGCCGGGCGCGGCGATCGAGATATTGCCGCCGTTTTTGGCACCGAAAGCATTGACATTGCCCGCTGCTACCCCACCGGCGCTGCGGATGTTGATATCGCCCCCCGCCCCGTTCGCCGATCGAGATGAAACAACACCAGCAGTTAAGCTACCCTGACTGCTAGTGATGTTAATCCCCCCATTCGAGGTAACGTCTCCGACAGCGACAGTACCTGCGATCAGAGAAATTGTGGCGTTATCAGTACCGGCGATCGCACCCGTTCCCGCGATCGCGCCCTGGCCAAAAGGCGATCGGATCGTCGTCGAGTCTTGAAATGTCACCGCCGGGACTGGTGTAGAATTTGTTGAATTTGGTGCTGTTGTGGGCGGAACAATAGTTATCATGCCGCTACCGTCAGCACGGCCAATCGCTACGGAAGTAAACCCGTTCCGCAGCGAGTTCAATTTTGCAGCAGTCAAGTCCAAAGCCTCAGTCTCAGCAGCACCGGCAATAGTAATATTCTGAGCCGGATCGGACGGTTGCAGCACCAAATTGCCGTTGCTGGCGATCGAATTCTTACCGCCCGTCAAATCAATTTCATTACCTGTCAGAGTAATATTTCCCCCTGTTTGCGAACCGCCAGCTTCGATCGCCTCTGCTGTCACTCCCGCACCGCCAGTCAGCGTCACGTTACCCCCGCGATCGCCCTTAGTGTCGATCGAGCCTGCAGTCACCCTACCCTCTGCCGTAACGCTCACATCACCAGCCGACGTGCGCGGCAGCTTGGAAGAATTGACAGAAGTGCTGATGCTGGGGGGAGTTCCCGTGCGTAGCTGACCGGTTGTCACATTCCCCGTCGTGCTGGCGATGCGAATTTCTTGATTGTTGGTAGTGATATTTCCGATGCGAATATTGCCGTCAGCTTTCAGAGTAATTGAGGCATCGTCAGCCCCAGTCAAAGAATTTGTAGTAGCAATTGTTCCCAAACCCCCCGGCGATTGAATAATTAGCGGGTCATAAAATGTGAAATCATTAGCAATCAAAATCGCACCGGTACCGTTGCTGCGGCCGATCGTAATTCCCGCAAACCCGTTTTCCAAACTTCCGAGGTCATTTGCTGTCAGATTCAAATAAATATTAGTACCGACATCTCCAGAACCGCCGATCGCAATATTTTGACCGGAGCTCCAAGGCTGCATTACCAAAAAGCCAGTGCCGCCGATCGAATTATTGCCACCAGTCAAATTAATTTCATTACCAGTCAAAGTAATGTTTCCAGAACCCCCTGCGATCGAGCTCACTCCCAGAATGTTCCTAGCCGTCAAAGTTACATTTGCCGCAGATTTAGAGCCGCTAGCATCAATTTTTTGGACTGTGACGTTTTGGCCTTCCAGCAAAATATTTCCGCTAGTACCGCTGCTAGAATTAGATGCCGAAATATTGTTAGCAACCGTTGTTCCCGGACTTATTAAACTAATATTTCCGCCGTTGCTCGACAAATTGCCCGCCGTAATTTGACTTCCCGAAATGGCGATCACGCCGCCAGCCGTGCTAATTGTATCTCTAGGATTCATCGAAAAAGCACCCGCACCGCTGCGATCTGCATCTGCCCTGAATGTCACCGAACCAGTAGTGGCTGCAAAACTCAACTGACCGTCCGCCAAATCAGCAATTTTAATATCGTTGAGCGCTTCCAGAACCACATTTGTCGTCCCAGAAAGACTTTCCAAAGCTCTGGTAGAAATTGTCAGCGAAGCATCGGAATCATTTAACTGTCCTGATGGCGTTCCTGTTGCCAAAATATTATTGTTAGCAATAATTTCCGCATCACCCGCCGCTGCTTCGGAATCTGTAATTAAAATATTCTCCGGGTCAAGCAGCAAAGTTCCCAAACCGTTTGTGCCGGAAGTATCGACATTACCGTTAAAAATCAATCTTTGCTTGCCCGAAACTTCCACAAACCCGCCAATACCGCCACTGCCGCCAGTTGTAGAAACGCCCGTCGCGCTGATGCTGCCCAAAAATGCTGCCGTGTTGTCCGCCCAGACAAAAACTCTGCCGCCGTTACCGGAGTTTGTGGCGTTGGCGGCGATCGAACTTTTGCCATCCACATAAGTCATCGTCGCATTCGGCACAGTTCCCTCGCCCCGGTAATCTCCGCCGATCCGCACCGTTCCGCCGCCGTCTGCCCCCGAAGCATCAATCTTCGCTCCTAATAGCCCTACCTTGTCGCCCAACACGTTGATACTGCCTCCCGCGCCCCCCCTGGCAGACACGTCTGCAGCACCCGATATCAGCGCAGTTCCTGCCATTGCAGGCACTGTTTGGCCGGCCGTCAGTACGACTTCACCGCGATCGTTCACAGTTACACCCGTAGCCTCAGCAACGCCTTGCCCCGAAAGCAGTCGAGGCAAACTCAGGGGAGAAAAAGGCAGAGTTGTCGAACCCGACACTCCCGCACCCGGAGTAAATTCTAAACTCAGCAAAAGTCCGTTTTGACTCAACCGCACCCGATTTTCGCCAGGGACGGCCGCCACAGTAATTTGACCGCCGGGGGCTGAAAGTTTCCCCGTACTGATGACAGTACCGCCCAGCAAAGTCAAATTTTGCCTGCTTCCCACAGCCAAATCGCCGGCATTGACAATACTCCCCGACTGCGCGCCAAAAGCAAAAGCATTCGGCTCTCCGACGAGGGCCGCGTAGTCGTTCGCCCCGGTGCCGTTGAACCAGCCGCTGTCAAAACCGATACCGCTAGCGGTGGTAGCAAAAAAAGACCCGGACACGTCGAGTCGGGCATTGGTTCCGAAAATAATCCCTGCGGGGTTCATCAGGTACAAGTTAGAATTGCCGCCGCTAACTTGAATTAAACCGTTAATTAACGAAGCCTCGCCGCCGACAACGCGGCCGAGGATATTTTTAATGGTTGGATTGGAGATAAAATTGGCTGTTTCGCCAGAATTCAAACCGAATCGAGTAAAACTGTGGAACAGATTTGCTCCGTCTCGCGAGGCTGTGCCACCTGTAATGTCGTAGCGAGCGCCCGGTTTTGGGGCGATGGCGGTGCCTGCGCCCTCTGGTGCTGGAACGATCGATTGTGCTGCGGCAATTTGAGATTGGGGATAAATTGCCACAATTACCCATCCGCTGCTGTTTTCTTTGAGGAAAACCAGGTTGGGCAAAAAATCTAATATCAAAAATCCAGCAAGGGGAATTGCTGCCAGAATCGATCGCACAGCACGTTGAGCATTCATAGGTTTGCCTCGATCTAGACTTAAATTTGAGTTAAAAATGGAGATTTTAGCTAAAAAAGAGTCGATCGCACCCCAATGCTGACACTTCCTAACGCTAGCTCTCGATCGCAAATTTCCAATTTTCAGTCTAATTTTGATTGTGTCACCAACATAGCAAACACATAGACCAAGTGTCGAAACACACAGTTTTGTTTAAACAAAGAGAAAATTATGAGCGATCCAGTTGTCCGCGCGATCGGTTTGACAGGGGGCATCGCCACCGGAAAAACCGCTATATCTAATTATCTGGCAGATGCCTGTGGATTTCCGATTTTAGATGCCGATATTTATGCCCGCGAAGCCGTGCAACCCGGTTCGCCAATACTTGACTCTATTGTAGAACGATACGGCGCTAGTATTTTGTTTTCCGACGGCAATTTAAATCGCCCAGAGTTAGGAAATATTATTTTTTGTAACGCAGCCGAACGGCAGTGGTTGGAACAACAGATTCACCCTTATGTACGCCGCCGATTTGTGGAAGCAACTCAAAACTGCATTGCTTCACATAATCCGGTATCACCAAATACATTGACAGTAGTTTTGGCAGTGCCGCTGTTGTTTGAAGCTAACATGACAGATTTGTGTACCGAAATTTGGGTGGTGTACTGTTCGCCCGAAGTGCAGTTAGAGCGCTTAATGCAGCGAGATGGCTTGAATTGCGATCGGGCGAATGCCCGGATTAAGGCTCAGATGCCGCTAGCTCAAAAGTGCCAACAAGCCGATGTTGTTTTGGATAACTCCTCAACCCTCGACTCGCTATTTTTACAGTTGACACTCCTGGGCCTCAAGACGTGAGGATTCTTAGTTCAGCGATCGGACTTAAATCAAGAACATTACTGCACCCGATCCAGAGATCCAATCTCCCTAAGCGTTTACTGCATCTAGTACAGAGGTTCCGACGTGCCCCGTCGTACCTATCCCGCGATTCAGGATATTAATTGCGGCATTACGATCCCTATCCATCTCGCATCCACACTGACAAGCATGGGTTCGAGTGGATAGAGATTTTTTAACGACTTCCCCGCAATTACTGCATTCTTGACTGGTGTAAGCAGGATTTACCGCAATAGTTATCCGACCAAACACTTTTCCAAAATATTCTAAGAACACTCTGAACTGATACCA
The DNA here is from genome assembly GCF_036705185.1 of Microcoleus sp. B4-D4. NCBI lineage: Bacteria > Bacillati > Cyanobacteriota > Cyanophyceae > Oscillatoriales > Microcoleaceae > Microcoleus > Microcoleus sp. B4-D4. Next base: position 7,382 of record NZ_JAUBTX010000072.1, read on the forward strand.
AGAAGCATCGCTTATTGATTTTGCTAGGCAGTGATTTTCAACCAGGTTAGACACTCTCAAATCTTCGTAAACTACTACATCGTTTGATGTGATTACGCACCTTGCAAGCTTAATTGCATGGTCTTTACGCTGTCTACTTATTTTGAGATGTCGCTTACCTAAAATCACTCTAGCTTTGCGGCGATTTGACCCACCCTTGACTTTCCGACTTACAAGACGCGCAGCACGTTTTATTCGTGCTTCACATCTATGCAGAAATCTAGGGTTAGGAACCATGAAGCCATTTGAATCAGTGTAAAACTCTTTCAAACCGACATCTAGTCCAATCGTTTTGCCTGTCATGGGAGCGGTTTCTACTCGTTCTACAGAGATGCAAAACTGGACGTAATATCCATCTGCTCGTTTTACCAACCGCACCCGCTTAATTTTGTCTGGTTGATAGAAATTTAAGTCGCGAGTACCTTTTAACTTCAGTCTGCCAATTCCACACTTATCGGTAAAGATGATTGATTTCCTATCTTCCGAGAGCTTCCAAGAATTAGTTTTGTACTCAACAGAACGACAATTTTTCTGGAATTTAGGAAACCCAACTCTTTTACCTTTAATGCCTTTTTTAACACGATCGAAGAATCGAGAAATACTAGCCCATGCTCTTTCTGCACTAGCCTGCCTGGCCATCGCACCTAACTTATTTGCAAATTCAAATTCTTTTGCCCAAATCGCACAATACTTAGAAAGATCGAACCAAGATTTAGCGCCACCATCCATCCACAGTCGGATCGATTTGTTGCGAATGAATTGACAAATTCTAATCGCTTCATCGACTGCCTGGAATTGATCTGGTTTTGCGTAAGCCTTGAATTCGAGAACGAGCATCTTAATTTCCTCCTGTTCCTATGATAACACGTTTATCATAGGAATGCCTAACTTCCTCTAAAAATATGGAGAAAGTCCCCCTAGAAGGGGGAGGCTCTAACCCCAATTTTCTGGTAGACAAACAACTGAGTCGATTTGAGATTAGAGATTGCTCGTTACCAGGCTCTGCCTGGTAATGCAGATGCTTTGGCTCTGCCTCCTTTGAGGAAAGCAACTTACAGGAGAGAAGACTGTAGGAGCTGTTTAACTTATTAAGTTTTCGATCCTGAGTCGATTTGAGATTAGAGATTTGAGAGTTGAGATTTAGGCATCTGCTACAAAATCAATTTATCTGCGTTTATGTGTATTTATCTGCCTGATATCTGCGGTTTCGCGATCGATCGCAAATTTATGCAATCACCTTTATAGCGGTTCTCAAGCGTGGTGAGGATAGCCCAATGCCCTGCGCGGGCCAATCCCTCCGCTTCGCTCCGCCCAATTCCCAATCCCTCCGCTTCGCTCCGCCCAATCCCTCCGCTTCGCCCAATTCCCAATTCCCAATCCCTCCGCTTCGCTCCGCCCAATTCCCAATCCCTCCGCTTCGCCCAATTCCCAATTCCCAATCCCTCCGCTTCGCTCCGCCCAATTCCCAATCCCAGATAGTACCTCATCTTTCTGAGAATGGCTTTACCGATTATCAATCGTGACCCATTGTTGCCGAAAAATGCTTTATCAATAAATTATGAATTTAATCGGAATATTAATAAAAAATTACAACTTACGGTGTTTGTTTGTTTGCTTGCTTGTTTTAAGAGGATTTCAAAAAAAAACACACGTTGAATAATTTTGCGATCGAGCAATTGGGCGAAAACTCGAACTTACGAGCGCATCAGCGAGTTAAATGAGGGGTTTTACCCCCTTTTGAGGAAAACTCAAAAAAATCGCAGGTGCCGTCAATTACGAACTGATGATTTCGCCGCAATTCCAAATTTTACCCTGATATCAGAGTAGAGGCTGCGTATCAAGAAGTGGAAAATACAAACACCCAATTTTATGATGCGCGTTTACTCTTCCATTATGATGTCAAGCCTGTTACTGAGCGCCACTGCAGTTAACGCTCAAAGCTTAGAAGCTCGATCGACCTTTTTCTCTCAAGACAACTCTGCTTCGGAAATTTTAACCGCTCTAGCCGACACTCAGACCTTTTACGCAGATAACGATAAAGATACGCCACCAGAACGAGGAGGCGGGAGATAAATCCGCAAAAATGGATATTTTTGGTCAAAAGAAAATCGGACGGCAGGTAACAAAAATCAAGGTAAAGCGCAAGTAGGAATCTTCGACTTTACCTTGATTTTTTATTTTGAAGCTTTACTCTGGGGCAGCTTCGCCGCCCACAACCACGTCGCGAATCCGCAAACTCGGGCCGCCGCAGCCCACGGGTAAACCGCTTTGTCCTCCTTTACCGCAGCCGCCGGATTCATCCCAGTAAAAATCGTCGCCGATCGCCTCAATATCGGCTAAAGTGCTGAAAACATTACCCGAAAGAGTCACATCCCGCACCGGATTGTCGAGTTTTCCGTCGCGGATCATCCAAGCTTCCCCAGCACTGAAAGTAAACATTTCGCCGTTAGTCATCCCGCCTTGCCAATTGCGCGCATAAACTCCTTCTTCGATCCCAGAAAATAAGTCCGGCACCGGCGTATCGCCTCTTTCGATCCAAGTATTAGTCATGCGGACGATCGGCGGATAATGATAATTCAAACACCGAGCGTTACCGGTAGGCGTTTCTCCCAACTTACCCGCTGTTTCCCGCGAGTGCAGCCGCCCGACTAATGCGCCGTCTTTAATTAACTGAGTAGTAGTCGCCGGAGTGCCTTCATCGTCGTAGTAATAGCTGCCTCGGTGTCCCTCCGGCGCAGCACCGTCGAAAATTTGCAAGTTTTTCGGGCCGAACTGGCGGCCGAGGGTCATCACTTCCAAAATATCGGGGTTTTCGTAGGCCATGTCGGCTTCGGAAAGGTGTCCGAAGGCTTCGTGGACGAACAATCCGGTCAAAATTGGGTCGATGACGACGGTGTAGGTGTTACCTTGGACGGGGGGTAAGGCTAGGGAGTCTACGGCGCGCTGGGCGGCGCTGCGAACTTGGGTTTCAAGTTCCATTAAATCTTCGTAAGCTTTGCGGGAACCGGTGGTTTCCCGGCCTGTTTGTACGGTTTCCCCGCTGCGGGCTGTGGCGGCAAAGCGCATTTCCATGTCTGCCCAACCTTGTTCGAGCATGGTGCCTTCGGAGGTGGCGAGGATGATGCGCTGGGTGCTGTCGCCGTAGCGCACGGAGATGGTGGCGATGCGGGGGTCTATGCTGCGGAGAATTGCGGCGTAGCGATCGCACAATTGTTTTTTGTCAATTAAGGGCACCAGACGGGGGTCTGTTCCTGTCAGCGGCAGGAAGCAAATGTCCTGTACGGGCGTTACTGGCGCGAGAATTGTTTCTTCTTCGCCGATCAGTTTGGCCGCGGCGATGGCTTCTTCGATTCTTTCGGCGAGGGTGGAAAGTCGGTTAAAACTGGCAAAGCCCCAGCCGCCTTTGTGACAAGCTCGGACTTGGCCTCCTATGGAGATTCCTTCGCTGAGGGTTTCAATTTTTTCGCCCCGCAGCAGGATGTCGGTTCCTTCGGCTTCTTCGAGTCGAATTGCTAGATAATCTACTTGGTTGCGGTAGCGTGCCATTAAGTCTGACAGCAGATTTTTTGAGTCGGCGATCGAGGTGGGCATAAGGAAAGCAGGGTGTTTGACTGCATCCATTTTGCACTTTTGTTAGGGCGATCGTCCAAAATATCGCCGGAAGCGCGGAGATTGCGACTTATTGGTACGGTTCTGCCAATATCGTTAGTTGACAAATATAGATATCCTGTGGGTTAGGGGCAAGACGCAAGAAATTAGGCTGGTTGTTTCCGTCCTACTGCTGCTTAAATTCTCGCTCCTAAACATTCCTATAAATAAATACTTCATTCTTCACGTCTGTGAAGGTGGGCTTATAACTACTGTGAATACTTACTTTCTACCAACAATCAGCGAAATTTTAGCCTCCTCTGGCTCTGAAAATGACCTCAGTCCCGATCCGAGGTCGATCGCCCAAAACGGCCGCCAGAAGTGTCCTGGGAGTCGTGCGGCTGCTAGACACAAGGCTGAGCGGGAATGGTACGGGGCGATCGCAACTTTGAATCAAATGCTCGCCCAACAACAAAAACACTGTCTCTCCCCAAATCCCAATTCTTGTCAGGGATTGGTTTTGTCCGGGCCGTCTTCGGTTTTGACAGAGCCCGCTGTCATTTCCGGTTTTGCTAATTGGATTTTTACCAGTATTCCCGACAACGATGCAGGTTTGTGGTCTTTTCGTGCTAGACAAACTTTAGCTTTGCTACCGGCGGCGGAGCAGCAAATATCTGTACCGGAGGCGGCCCCGGCTTTAGCTTTGGCGATCGGCGATCCTTTAGCAAACGAGCAGTTTTGTTTGGTTTTAACTGCTACTTTTAGTCTGGTGATGGTTTTGGGTGAAAATTCGGCGGGAATTCCGGCTTTTCTATTTTCTTTCGACCCGCAAATAGCCGCCAAAGCTTGGGAAGTTTTGCGGCGCAGGGTGACTGACAGCGATTGTTTGCTTGCCAATTCTGACGGCGGTATCAATTTGCCAGTCAGCCAATTAACTCATAATTCTACAAAATTAGACGCGCAATTCCAGCAGTTTTTGCCTATAGCTCCAAACTATCAAATAGTCGCGCAGTTCACCCGCTTGCTGCTGCATCATTTGCCCCTTGGGAAAGACGAAGTGGCGAGGGGAAAAAACGAAAGAGTTGATGATAGCTTCAAAGGGCGGGAAAATATCAATTGTAAGTCTCATTTGCCTCATGCTACCAAAGAAGTGGAATTGCTACAGGCGATCGCCCACGAAGTCCGCACTCCTTTGGCCACCATTCGCACCCTGACTCGGCTGCTGCTGAAACGTCCCAAACTCGAACCGGTGGTGGTGAAACGTTTGGAAATGATTGATGCTGAGTGTACCGCTCAGATCGATCGCTTCGGTTTAATTTTCCGCGCCGTGGAATTGGAAATGTCGCAAGCTAAAAATTCTGGGATGCAGCTAACAGCAATGTCCCTCGGTGAAGTGCTGCAAAATAGCATTCCCCGCTGGCAAAAACAAGCAATTCAGCGCAACCACACTTTGGAAATTATTGTGCCCCAAAAATTGCCGGCAGTAGTCAGCGATCCGACAATGTTGGATCAGGTTTTAACTAATTTGATTGAGAATTTTACTCGAACTTTGCCCTCGGGGAGTCGCATTCAGGTAGAGGTGACTTTGGCGGGCGATCAGTTAAAATTGCAGTTGGAATCAGAACACCTACCTGACGCTGAGGGCGAATCGACTTTTGCAGCGAATACTAATACTCCTCTAAGGTCGATCGGACCTTTGTTGATGGTGCAGCCGGAAACAGGGAGTTTGAGCTTAAATTTGAGCGTGACTAAGAATTTATTTCGGGCTGCGGGGGGGAGATTGGTAATTCGTCAGCGCCCTGAAAAGGGTGAGGTGATGACGGTGTTTTTGCCGTTGCAATAGTTCTTAGTTATTGATTATTATTGGGTGGTAATTGGTGATTGGAAAAATCGGTAAGGGCGGGTTTCACCAACCCTCTATGCCGCCCGGCGGGGTAACAACCCCGCCTGAAACCCAGACTGAATAAAGATTTAACCCACTTGTGCTAAAAAAGATCGGCAGCCGAATTGTTATATCGTTTCCGGTTGCATCGGAATAATAAAATCGAGTCAACAGTTAACACTCAACCATTCAGTTTTTCGACCCGCCCGTCAACAGTCAACAGTCAACCGTCAACAGTCAACAGTCAACAATCACCTGACGGTACAACCGGAATTGATATCAATCAAACATATAGCATTTCGAGCGAAAGATGAGGTTGCTCGTTACCAGGAAGAGCCTGGTAATGCTTCTGGGGCGAGGAAGAGCCTCCTTTGAGGAAGGCAACTTACAGGAGAGAGGACTGTAGGAGGTGTTTAAGTTATTAAGTTTTCGATCCTTAGCAAAACACTGACTTTTAGGTTATGTTTTAGTGGGTAAGGTGATGATAAATTCTGTTCCTTCTCCCAGTCGAGAGTTGACATGAATTGCTCCTCCATGTTTTTCGACAATGATTTGACGGGCGATCGCCAATCCCAAACCCGTTCCTTTTCCCACACCTTTAGTTGTAAATAAATGCTCAAAAATCTTGGTCTGCACCTCTGCAATCATGCCAATTCCATTGTCTTTAATTTGAATTATTACCTGTTTCTTATTTTCCGATAACTCAGTCTTTATAGTAATTTGATTAGCAATTTCTTGATAGCTAAACCCTTGGTTCAAATCTTCCAGTGCATCAATAGCATTACTCAATAAATTCATAAATACCTGATTCAATTGTCCGGCATAACATTCCACTTGAGGTAAATTACCATAGTCTTTAATCACTTTAATTTCTGGACGATTTTCGTTGGCTTTTAGGCGATGTTTCAGGATCATAATGGTACTGTCAATCCCATCGTGGATATTGCAAGCAACCGGATGATTAGTATCCGCACGAGAGAAGGTTCGCAAACTTGTGCTAATGTCTTGAATTCGCTTCACACCTTCCTGCATTGAACTGACTAATTTTGGTAAGTCTTCCCGGATGTAGTCAAGCTCAATCGCTTCTATTTCTTCCTTAACTGTCACACTAAAATGAGCAGATTCTTTCTCAACTAAATCGAGCAATCCGAATAAATCATTGATATAATCTAAGGCGGGCTGAATATTGCCACCGAGGAAACCAACAGGGTTATTAATTTCGTGAGCAACCCCAGCCACTAAATTACCCAATGCTGACATTTTTTCACTTTGAACTATTGTTAGTTGAGCTTGTTGTAGGTCAGTTAAGGCTTGTTGTGCTGCTTGATATAAACGAGCATTTTCTAAGGAAATGGCAGCTTGAGCGCAAATTAGATTCAGGACTTCCACGCGATCGGTGGTAAATGCCCCTACAGTTAAGTTATTTTCCAGATATAAAATTCCAATCAACTGCCCTTGATTCATAATTGGGCTACAAAGAACACTTTTTGGCTGATATTTTTGAATGTAACGATCGCCAGCAAACTGAGAATTTATCCGGGCATCTGCTAATACTAAAGGGGATAAAGTTCGCTTGACAGTATTTACCAAACTAATTGCTATATCTGGGCTAGATTCTAGAGGAATTGATGGTAATAGTTGTGGCGCTTCTCCTTGTGCTACCAGGGCTACTACTTTTAAATCTGTATCTTGTTTGAGGAGTAAGACACATTTACTGGCTCCAGCATTGGTAATGACTATTTCTAGGAGAGTAGTTAGAAGTTTATTGAGTTCAATTTCTCCAGAAATCGCTTGAGAGGCTTTGAGCAGAGTTGCCAAATCCAAGGCTTCAGAGGCAGTGCTAGAGGTATGGGTAGAAGCGATCGTTCCTCGGATCAATGTTTCCTTCAAGGAATTAATAGCGCGAGGTTGTTGTAGGATGGTTGCGAGGAGTTGAGGATAGCTTTTTTCTAAGTCATTAACTTTGGCTTTTGCTCCCCATTTGGCATAGCAGTAGTAGGCTTCCTGCATATAAATTACAGCAAATTTTTCTTTTCCCCAATCCAGATAGAATTTAGCAGCGAGTTCGTTGGCTAAGGCTTCTTCTTGGATGTATTCGTTGGCTTTGGCTCCTGCTATTGCGCGATCGTATAGCTCGATCGCTTCTAATTTTTGTCCAGATAAACCGGTTAAAATAGCATTAACGAGATCGTACTTATGAGCAAAATTTTCCGGACAACTCGCTGCCCATAAACTCAGTTGTTCTTGGTTTGATTTAACTTTTTGGATGTAACTATTGTCCGGGCCTAGAGAATGAGTTCGACAATATTCAGCGATCGCAATAGATTGATAAAAATTGATAGCGGCAACTTGATATTTTCCGGTAATTGTACCAACAAGCTCTTCAGCCCCCTGAGATGATTCCACTGCTTCTGCATAACGTCCGTAAAAACATAGAACCTTAGTTTTGAGAAGCAAATAGTGGCAAATTGCATAATCGCTGTTGTTGATCTTACATACCTGAAGATGCTGTTCTTCAGTCGGGAGGTTCTCCGTAGAACTAGCTGTCAGTTCAGCCAGCCAAATATTTAATCCAGAGATAACATCTACAGCAAGTTGATAGTTAAGTTTTTTGGCAGCAAATTCTAAGTATTCAGGAAGATGTTGCTGAACTGCTAATATGCTATCTCCGGCATAAAATGAATTGATCAGCTTATACATCAAAAGATTGCCAGAGAAGACCATCTCCCCAGACTCTAGCCCAGCCACTAATCCTTCACCAAAGATAGGGATCGAGCAACGCAAGGGACGCACCCAAGAAAGGAGATTGTTCCCTAACATATAGCAAGCCTTGCATAGAGTATCTGATTGTCTGAATCGTTTAGCTAAACTTTCTGCAAGCACTCCAAATTCATAGCCAAATTGATATTGATGATGATAATATCCTAGATACATACCATAAGCTGAAAATCCGTTTCCAGATTCAGCTATCACCCCACAGTTGAGAGATACTGAAACCATCGACAATGCAACGAAAAAGTATAGCTCTCCCTTCTGTAAAACATAGACGGGTACTATTAAATTATCCAGGATTTTAATAATTAGACGTTTCTCTGGTTCGGTTGCTACTGGTTCATTTACAAGCTGCTCTGGCCTGCGATTCGCTAATGTTATTTGAATCTCATTTTGATAAGATTCTAGTTTCTCTGATAAGTCAATTTCTGATAAATCAAAATTCAAGCAAGACAATGCTTTTTGTCCATACTGAAGTGCTTGGAGATACTGACCTTGCAATGTAAACATCAGAATCGCTAGGTTAAAGGCTTTCGCTCTTTCAATTTGTTCTCTTGCAAAGCGAGAGATGAGTTCAACAATTTTCAGAGACGATGAAAAATCACCCGACAAATATTGAACTTCTGCTAGATGAAAATAAACTTCTAAGGACTTTTCATAGCATTGCTGCCATCTATTTGGAGGCAACAAGCGTTCGGCTACCATAAAATAGTTAACAGCAGCCCCATAGGCAGTAGACTCTTTAGCCTTTTTTCCAGCAATACAGTTTAGCTCTAAAAGTTCTAAACATTCTTCTTGGCTTTGATGAAATTCCAAGCCCTGATTTAAGTAATTGACTGCCATAAAAATTTTGCTGTCTTGTTCCTCTAGGGAAATACTAGCCAGCAAAAGCCTGCCGATTTGAAAGCTAGTTAATTGTCTCAATGTCTCAGGAATCAAAGAATAAGCAGCTTGTTGAACGCGATCGTGTAAAAACTGATAAGTGGGATTGGCTGAAGCTTGGAAAACTTCTTCGCTATCAGATTGAATAAAGAATTTATAAATTCTGGTAGTTGGAATAATCAAGCCTTCCTGCAAAGATTTCCATAAAGCCGTAGCCGTAGCTCCTGCCGATTGTTCGCTCACAATAACTAAGGTATTTAAATCAAATTCAGCCCCAATACAAGCTGCTAATTTAAGGATATCCTGAGTCTGTATCGGCAATTTTTGCAATTGCAGTGCCATAAACTCTACGACATCATCAGTAAGTGCTAAGGCTTTAACTTGGGCAATATCGCACTGCCAATGCTGGATATCCCAATCAAAACTAATTAATTTATCGTCATGTAAGGCTTTGAGAAACTGGGTGGCAAAAAATGGATTTCCTTGAGTTTTTTGATAAACTAAGTTGGTTAAAGGTTGGGCAAGAGATGATTCACAATTGAGTGTATCTGTTACCAAGGAATTCAAATCTAATTCCGTTAACGGGCGCAAGGTAATTGTATTGACTGTTGCCCCCGTTTTTACCATCTCATTTACAGTTAAAATAAATGGATGCACTGGGGAGACTTCATTATCGCGATAAGCTCCTAATACTAATAAATATCCCGTATCTTGCAGCAGTAATTTTAATAAATTTAGGGAAGCAGAATCAGCCCATTGCAAGTCATCTAAAAACATTACTAAGGGATGTTCAATGGTTGTGAAAACTTGCACAAATTTTTGAAATAGTAAATTAAAGCGATTTTGGGCGGCACTGCCTGATAATTCCGTGGCTGGTGGCTGTTTATCGATAATATTTTCTAACTCAGGAAGGACATCAATTAATACTTGTCCATTTTCTCCTACTGCCTCTAATATTTGATTTTTCCATTGTTGAATTTGAGCATCATTTTCTGATAATAATTGGCCCATTAAATCGCGGAATGCTTGCACAAATGCACTGAAGGGAATATTACGTTGAAATTGGTCGTATTTGCCTTTGATGAAGTAACCATGTTGACGGACAATGGGTTTATGTACTTCATTAACTACTGCTGTTTTTCCAATACCAGAGAAACCCGCCACTAGCATTATTTCGGCTGCACCTGTACTAACTCTTTCAAAGGCTGCTAATAGTTGATTAACTTCTTTTTCTCGACCGTAGAGTTTTTCGGGTATGGTAAATCTGTCGCTAAGGTCTCGCTCTCCTAATTTGAAGTTTTCTATCTTACCTGTGGTTTGTAATTGCTCTAAACAAATCTCTAAATCATATTTGATTCCCAAAGCAGTTTGATAACGATATTCGGCATTCTTTGCCATCAGTTTGCTAACAATTTCTGACAAGGCTAGGGGGATTTTTGCATTAATTTGATGGATGGGTATTGGGTGTTTAGCCAAATGACAATGCACTAATTCCATCGCATCTTCTGAGATAAATGGTAATTCTCCTGTCAATAACTCATAAAGTGTCACTCCTAGGGAATAAAAGTCGCTGCGATAGTCAATGCCTCGATTCATTCTGCCTGTTTGTTCTGGGGAAATATAGGCTAATGTTCCTTCTAAGATGTTGGGATTTTGAATTTCTTGGGTTTCTCGCGGTAGCAGGGAAGAAATACTAAAATCAATTATCTTAACTTGTTTTGTATCTGGTTTAATTAAGATATTGGCAGGTTTAATATCTTTGTGAATGACTCTATTTTGATAGAGATAGTGGAGAATATCTGTAAGTTGGATCGCGATGTTAAGAAATTCTACTAAAGGTAAAAATTTATTGATTTTCCCTTCATTTGTTGCTATTTTGAGATAATTAGATAGGGAGACTCCGCCAAAGTCTTCCATGACTAAGGCATAGCTATTGTGATATTGTGCTAGAGTCAGCGGTTGAATAATGCTATGGAATTTAAGGTTTTTAGCAATGGTGTATTGGTTGCGAAATTGCAGGAGTTCGGTAAAATTGGGATATTCATTTTGCAGGAGTTTGATGACAACCGGTTGTCCATCGCTGGTACGGATAGCTCGATAGACGAGGGTGCGCGTACCTGCGTATAATTGTTCTGTAATTTGATAGCCTGACAAATATGGGTGGGCATTCATAACTCGGTTATCACCTATTAGAGAATTATCAAACCTGAATCAAGATTCAATGTAATTATAATTCCTTGGATAACAGGGAATTGTGATCTTAAACACAGTACCCTCACCAACTACAGAATTAACTGTAATTTGTCCATTATGTTTTTCGACAATGATTTGACGGGCGATCGCCAATCCCAAACCCGTGCCTTTTCCCACTTCTTTAGTGGTAAATAGATGATCGAAAACACTATTTTTTATCTCTTCAGACATTCCGTTTCCGTTGTCGAAAATGGCAATTTTTACCTCTTCACCTTCTACTTCTGTCCGAATAGTGATTTGATTGGGATGGGCTTGAATTTCCGCAAAATTCCGTCCTTGATTCGATTCTTCTAAGGCATCGATCGCATTCGCCAGCAGATTCATAAATACCTGGTTTAATTCTCCCAAATAACATTGTACTTTGGGGAGATTGCCGTACTGTTTAATGATTTTAATTTCAGGATGCTTTTCATTGGCTTTCAGGCGGTGGCGTAAAATCATTAAAGTGCTATCGAGTCCTTCGTGGATATTAGCCTCAACTTTATGGGCCGTATCGGCACGAGAGAAAGTGCGGAGGGAGGTGCTGATGTTTTTGATGCGATCGCACCCTATTTTCATGGAGGTCAACATCTTGGGTAAATCTTCAACTAGATAATCTAAATCTATTTCCTCTGCTTTCTCAATCAATTCTGCTCCCGGTTGAGGAAACCTTTCTTGATAGAGGTGCAAATAATCAATTAAATCTTGGACTCCAGCATTAGCTTCATTAAGGTTCCCGGCAATAAAACCAACGGGGTTATTGATTTCATGGGCAACCCCTGCCACTAGATTACCTAATGCTGACATCTTTTCACTTTGGATCATTTGGATCTGAGCTTGCTGAAGTTCATTCAAAGTCTGCTGCAATTGGTGATAGAGGCGGGCATTCTCCAGGGCGATCGCCGCTTGACTAGAGAGAAAACTCAGCACTAGGAGGCGATCGCGACTAAACACCCCACTGGTTATCCGATTTTCTAGATACAAAATGCCGACCAAATTCCCCTGATTTAGAATTGGCAAACCCAACAAACTCTCTGGTTGGTGACGATCTAAATAATCGTCAATCACAGGCAGATCGGTTTTGGCGCGATCGATGACAACTGCTGCTAGGGTGTTTTTGACATACTGAATTAATTTAACGGGAAGCGTGGGATTGTTCTCTAGGGGTTCCGTTTCCAGGCTAATGTGTCCCCACGTAGCCATCGCCCGCACTTGCCATTCTTGATCTTGGCAGAGCATCAGTGCACAGCGATCGGCTCCCGAGTTTTGTAACATGGTTTGGGTCACAATTTGCAGCAACTCATCCAGCTCGATCGTGCTGGAGATGACTTGGGAGATTTGCAGTAGCGTTGAAAAATCTAGAGCATGGTTGATGGAGCTGCTTGAGGTACTGTGGTTGCCGATCGAATGAATGGAGTAGGTGGGATTGGTGAGGGTGGATAGGGTTTCTAAAATAGAGAGCGGTTGGGCGGACTGTTGTAAGATAGGGCGCAGCAGATCGGGATAGCGTTTTTCTAGGTCATCGGTTTTCGCTTTGGCTCCCCAGCGGGCGTAACAATAGTAGGCTTCCTGCATATAGCCTGTGGCGACTTTTTCTTTGCCCCAGTCGAGGTAGAATTTAGCGGCGAGTTCGTTTGCTAAGGCTTCTTCGTTGAGGAATTGGTTTTCTTTAGCGAGTTGAATGGCGCGATCGTAATAGTCGATCGCTTCTAGTTTTTGCCCCAGTACCCGATACCTTTCTGCTTCTACCAAAAGAAACTTATGTTGGTAATTCATCGGGGCATAGTTCCCCCATTTCTTCAGTTGTTTCTGACTCGCCTGAATGCACTTGAGGATTTGCTGGCGTTCTTTTGAAGTTGCAGCCGCGTAAATTGCCAGTTGTGCCAGAGAATCGTAAAAGTAGTGCAGAACCGTTGGAAGCGAGGAAACGCAGTTATCAAAGTAGGGTTTAGCAGCGTTTGACTTCTCAATTGCTGCGTCATACTGCCCGAACAAATAATTAAGATGCTGCTGGCAAACGTAACTAAAAAATAACCCTGTACGATCGTTCGCCGCCACCTGTGCGGGAATATCTTCAGCAACCCGATAGCTTTCGCCGGACAAGCAACTCGGATCGCTAGAATGACCCAGAAGATTTAAGGTCGCTTGATGGTATATCTGGATGTAAAGAGAGCCGTTTTTTTGGTTGAAAGGAGCGATCGCCGTTATCAAAGAACGAATCCCTGCTTCTGCTTCCGTTAAGTTCTCCCCTGTCCAGTAGCGATTGTAAGAATGAACCAAAGCTGCCCAAGCAGCATATTCTACATCTCCCGTTTCTAAACCGCTCTGGTAAGCTGTTAACAGCGCTGGCATTGTATCTGCGATGCGATCGCGCCAATGGCTGATAAACGTATAAGTCATAAATAGCACTTTCGCTTTCAAATCCGTCGCGTTAAAACGCTCTAGTAATTGCAGAGAAAGTTGTCCAAACTGATAGCCTCCTTCGATATCCATGAGTATGCCGCAGAGGATCAGTCCGTACCAAGCATAGCCAAAAGCTGATAGGGCGGTATTGCCGTGCCGTACAGACAAATTAACCCGCTCAAATACCAGTAGCGGCATCAACTTCGGAGCACAAAGATAGGCAGCAGAAGCAGCACTAGAAAGAATTCGCATCGCTGCCAATTTGTTAGCATCTGTCATATTTGGCAGATTCACCAACTGTTCCGGTTTCTTGTTACCGAGAATCAACTTAGTTTTGGCTAAACCCAGCAATACTTGAGGCTGAGTCGGGTTTTTGGGAAGCCGAATCCCAAACTGCCCGAGCACATCAATTGCTGTGTAAACGCCATCCTGGGGCTGGCCTTGGGCAAGGTAAGCGAGGATTTGAATCTCGTAAGCGCTAACTTTGTCGATCAGTTGGTTTGCTTGTTGCAAAATCGCAGTAATTAGCTGTTCCATCTGTTCAAATTGGCTGCACAAATACGCTGCTTCGGCTGCCAAATTGTGCAGCGCCAGCGTCAGAGTATATTGTTCTTGCCAGCTATCGGCTGGTAAGCTGCTAATACCTGTATTGACAAATATCAATGCCGCGTCAAAGGCTGCGGCAGCTTTTGCGGTTTTCCCAGCCTGCAAGTTGAGCGAGGCTAATTCATAACGTGCTGTTCGTTCGGAAATCAGCCCGCGGGCAAAGTTGAAATGACCGACAATATCAAAAATCCTTTCCTGACGTTGAGTTTCACTACTTTTTTGCAGCAACAGTTGCCCTATTTTCAGGTGAGTGGCTTGTTTTTGATCTTCTGGAATTAGGGAATAAGCCGCTTGTTGAATGCGATCGTGTAGAAATTTGTAGTTAGGTAATTGATCGGCGGTAGTTGGCAATATATCGGTTTTTTTCCGAGGTTCTTTTCCTTGATAAAACTTGTAAATTTCACTGGTTGGTAAGATGAATCCTTCTTGCAATGATTTCCACAAATCCGCCGCAGTTTCTTCCGGCGACTTCTCGCTGACTACCGCCAATGTATTCAAATCAAACTGCGCTCCAATGCACGCAGCCAACTTCAGCACATCCTGAGTTTCTGGGGGCAACTTCTGCAATTGCAGCGCCATAAACTCCACCACATCCGAAGTGATAGTTAGGGCTTTGACTTTGGCAATATCACACTGCCACCCCCCTGTTACCCCCCTCTGTCCCCCGTTGGTAAGGGGGGATGAAAGGGGGGTGGAGTTAAATGCAATCAGCCCATCTTCCTGTAGCGATTTGAGAAATTGCGTGGCAAAAAATGGATTGCCTTTGGTTTTTTGATAAACTAACTCGGTTAATGGCTGAGCCAAAGGGCGATCGCACGAGAGCGTATCTGCTATCAAATCGTTAATATCGGCTTGACTCAGAGGTTCCAAGGTAATAGTATTTACCGTTACTTGGGATTTTTCCATTTCTGCTACTGCCAACATAAATGGATGAGCCGGAGATACTTCGTTATCCCGATATGCCCCAATTACCAGCAAATTCTGACTATCTTTTTCGCTCATCAACACTTGCAAAAGCTTCAGGGATGCTGAATCTGACCACTGCAAATCATCCAAAAAAATCACTAACGGATGTTCTTTTGTAGCAAACACAGAGATGAATTTTTGAAACACTAAATTGAAGCGGTTTTCGGCGGCACTTCCCAAAAGTTCAGAGACAGGCTGTTGTTTGCCAATAATTCGTTCCAGTTCGGGAATTACTTCTACAATAACTTGACCGTTTTCGCCAACAGCATTCTGAATTTTTCTTTGCCATTGCTGTAGCTGAACGTCGCTTTCTGAGAGTAATTGCTCCATCAATTCTCGGAAGGCTTGCACAAAAGCACTAAAGGGAATGTTGCGTTGAAATTGGTCGTATTTGCCTTTGATGAAATAACCGCGTTGGCGAACTATGGGTTTGTGAACTTCGTTGACTACAACGGTTTTACCAATGCCGGAAAATCCTGCAACTAGCATCATTTCGCTGCGGGATAAATTCGATTCCCCCCAACCGCCATTAGTAAGAGGTGAGTCTTCTTTTCCCTCGTTTCTCTCGTTTCCAGGCTCTTCTGGAAAACGAAATTTAGAGGGGTTTGCTACTCGATCGAATGCTGCTAATAATTGGGCAACTTCGGTTTCTCTGCCGTAGAGTTTTTCGGGTATGATAAAGCGATCGCACACATCGCGCCGCCCAATGGCAAAACTCTCAATTTTACCTGTCTCTTTGAGTTGCTGCAAACAAGTTTCTAAATCGGCTTTGGGCCCTAATGCACTCTGATATCGATTTTCAGCATTTTTAGCCATCAATTTGCTGACAATCTCCGAGAGCACAAGGGGAATTTCGGGATTAATTTCACGTACAGAGGGCGGTTGCTTGGCAATATGACAGTGGATCAATTCCATCGGATCGCTGGATTGAAATGGCAATTTTCCTGTTAGCAATTCGTAAAAAGTTACACCTAATGAATAAAAGTCTGTGCGGTAGTCAAGCCCGCGATTCATTCTTCCTGTTTGTTCTGGAGATAAATAGCTGAGTGTTCCTTCGAGCACGTTGGGACTCATCAGGGTTTGAGTTTCCCTTGGCAGCAAAGATGCAATACTAAAATCAATGAGTTTGACTTGTTTAGTCTCTGGATTAATGAGAATATTGGCGGGTTTAATATCTTTGTGAATAATGCGCTGGCGGCAAAGTATATCTAATGTATTGCAGAGGTATATCGCTATTTGCAAAAATTCAACGAGAGACGGAACTGTTTCCCCTTTCCCCGTCCATTCCTTCAGGGAAATTCCCCCAAAGTCTTCCACGATCAACGCATAGCCATTCTGGTACGCTTCCACGCTGTAGGTTTGAATAATTCCGGGCAAGTTGAGGTTTTTGGCGATCGTGTATTGATTGCGAAAATGCAAGAGTTCGCTGAAGGTGGGATACTCGTTCCGCAAGACTTTGATGGCGACAGGTTTTTGGTCCGAGAGGCGAGTTCCGCGATAAACTAGGGTGCGAGTGCCTGAGTAAATTCGATCGAGAATTTGATAGCCAGTTAGTTCTATCATAGCAATAATTATTTTTTTAGAAAATTATTTTGTCTTACTATTATAATCTAGTGCAAATCAGATTCTACCCTGGTATCAATACTTAAAAATACAACAAATTTTACAGCCCGCATTCAGCTAACCGTTAACAGTTAACCGCGAACAGCTAACCGTTAACAGTTAACCGCATTCAGTTAACCGAATTCATTCTGGCTTTTAAGGCATCTCGTGCTTGTTCTCGATCGTCAAAATGGACTTTTTCGGTGCCCAAAATCTGATAATCTTCGTGTCCCTTTCCGGCAATCAGCACGCCATCTCCGGGTTTAGCGTCCATAATAGCAGTGCGAATTGCGGCCGCGCGATCGCCCATGACGACAGGCTTTACGGTGGCGGGGATACCTGCGAGAACATCTTCCAAAATGCGATCGGGATTTTCGGTACGCGGATTGTCGGAAGTAACAACGGCTAAATCGGCCAATTCTGCCACGATTTTACCCATGATCGGGCGTTTTGTGCGATCGCGATCGCCACCGCAACCAAACACGCAAATCATCTGCCCCGGAATAAACGGCCGCGAAGCCTTCAACAAGTTCTCCAAACTGTCAGGAGTGTGCGCGTAATCAACAATCACGCTAATATCTTGGTCGGGACTAATTTGCACCCGTTCCATCCGTCCCGGAACTCCCGAAAACTGAGATAATTTCTCCACAATTGCGGACAAATCTAAACCCAATTCTAAAACAGCGCCGACAGCAGCCAACATATTTGATAAATTGAACTGACCGACTAAAGGCAAAACAAAAGGAGTTTCGCCCTTGGGAGTGTGCAGAATTCCCTTAACTCCGTCGGGCTGATATTGTAAATCTGAAGCATACAAATCAGCCGTTTTATCGGTTGTGCTGTAACTCCAAACTTTCTCCGATTTTAAACTTTCCACAATCCGCCGTCCGTAGGCATCGTCAATATTAATTACAGCGCGATTCTTGAGATAATCGGAACCGAACAACAGAGATTTTGCCTCAAAATAATCCTCCATATCGCGGTGATAATCGAGATGGTCTTGAGTCAAGTTTGTAAACACAGCAACTTCAAAAGTACAGCCCAAAACCCGCTGCTGTGCCAAAGCGTGGGAACTGACTTCCATCACGCCGTATTTGCATCCAGCGGCGGCAGCTTCTGCTAGTTGTTTTTGCAGGTCTACTGCAAAAGGTGTGGTGTAAAGTGCAGTTTGTTGGAAACCGGGCCAGCGAGTGTAAAGCGTGCCAAAAATCGCCGTCGGCAACTGCATTTCATTGAGCAAAAATTCGATTAAATGAGTTGTTGTAGTTTTGCCGTTAGTACCGGTAACGCCGACAAGTTTTAATTTGTTAGCTGGATTCCCGTAAAATGCGGTGGCTATTTGACCGCAAACTTGAGACATATCGGCTGCTGCGATGACACAAGTACCCCCGTCTTGGGAGGGGGTTTTCTCGGCTGCTTGGGTGGAAATTATGGCGGCAATTGCACCGCTGGCGATCGCGCTTTGCCAAAAATCTCCCCCATCTACGCGAGTTCCCGGCATTCCTAAAAACAAATCTCCCGCCCCGCAAGCGTGGGAATTAGTCGATAAACCCTTGACTTCTGCATCGAGGGCCAGATGTTGGGTGTCAAAGGAAATGCCGGGAAGTGCTGCTAATAATTCTCTCAATTTCATCTGAAAAACTCCTCACTTGGATGTCTTGAATATGACTTATACCAATTTAATATGAAGTTGCATATATCCCGATCCCCCTAAATCCCCCTTAAGAAGAGGGACTTTGAGAAGAATCTTGTCCCACCCCCTACTCCCCTTATTAAGGGCAGGGTGGATTAATTGTCATCCTAGAAATAGGTACGTAATTGGGCTTTAGCCCTCTTTAGACGTATATATAAAGA